>JADFJZ010000066.1 GCA_022565195.1 Planctomycetota bacterium
GGCGGCCGTGTGGCTTTTATCTGGTTTCCGGCTGAGGCCCCGACAGAGCGTGGCCTATTGGGTGCCGGAGGTCGTGCTGAGGCTCGGCGCGGCGGGCTCGACCGCGGCTTTGGGCTCGGACGGAGTCTGGTCCGTCGCGGCGGCCAGGATGCGATCCAACTGCTTCTTGAAGTCAGCCACTCTGCTGCCCTGTACGGCGCCCATGTTCACCTTGACGACCTTGCTCGAGCCGTCAAGGATAAACATCGTCGGGAAGCTGCTGACTTTGAACAACTTGCCGACTTCCTTGTTCGCATCGAAGACCACGTCGAAGGTGACGCCGAGTTCCTTCAGCTTGGCCAATGACTGTTCCTGCGTAAAGGCCTTGCCCTTGCGCGGTGCATTGGGATCGTCCAGGCACACGGCGATGAACCGCACGCCTTTATCTTTGTATTCCTGGTAGACTTGCTCGATGTTGGGCAGTGATTTCTTGCAGAACCCGCACCAGCTCGTGTAGAACTTCAGCACCAGGGCTTTGTCGCTAATGGCGGACGTGTCCACCTTGTAACCCCCGTGGGTCGTGAAGGTCGCCACGGGCGCCGTCTTGCCTTCCAGCAACTGTGCCGGTCTCGGGCGCCGGGCGGTGCTGCGGATGGGAACTTCTACTTTGGAATATTCTGAATCGTCGAATTTCAGCGTGAGGGTCTTGCCGGCGAGGTCCGGCTTATATCCCGCCGGCATTGTGACCGCCACTTGATACTTCTTGCCCGGTTCGATTTCCTGGGTCTCCAGGCTGAGCTTATCGTCGTCCACCGTCGCTTCCAGGAGGTGTACGGGCGAATCTCCGAAGTTGGTCACGGTAATTTTATGCGTGAATTCATTGGGTTTGGGGCGCGAGATCACAAGCTGCTTGGGCTTGATGTCCAGCCGGGCCAGCGCGGTTCCGGCAACGCGGATCTTGAGATCCGCCTGCTTGGGGTTGTTGGTCTTGAGGCTGATCGATCCGGAAAGCCGGCCCTCTTTGTACGGCGGCTTGGCGTGAACGATCAATTCAAATTCCTGCCCGGGAACCTTCTCGACGATTTCCGCCGTAAAAGAGGCGCCGATCTGCGGCTTGGACAAGGTCAGTTCGAGCGGCTGCTCGCCGTTGTTGGTCAGCTTGAGCGTAAAGTCCTTTTCTTCAGTGGGTTTGAGCTGTCGGAAGTTGGCACTGCGTGGTTTGACGGTGACGTAGTGTTTGATCACGCCGGCGATTGACAGCGTGGCGTTTTGGTTCGTCGGATCGTTGGTCGTCACCCGGATCGTCTTCTTGAATTTGCCGTACAGTTTCGCCGAGTTCACGGACACCGGGATCTTGCCGGTGGCGCCGGGCTCGATCACTTTGTCAAACTTGCCGGCCAGGGTACACCCGCAAGACGGCTTGACGTTCAGGATTTTGAGCGGCTTGTCACCGACATTCTTGACTTCGAAAGTGTGCTTCATTTGCCCACCGACCCACTGTTCGCCAAAGTCGTGATTCGGTGAAACGAATTCCACCTTGGGACCCTGGCCCTGATCTTCCAAGGACTGTCCCGATTCCTTCGGCGTTGCAACGGGCTTGGTCGGAGGCCTCTTAGTCTGCACGAGACGGGGAGTGACCTTGGGCTTTTCTTTCTGCTTTTGTTCTTGAAGCTCGTTGGCGGGTTTCTTTTCGGGCGTCTTGGTGTCCTGGGCGGAGGCGACATTCGCCAGCGCCATCCCGAATAAGGCGGCGATGCAGCCGAGCATTCGGATGCCATGCAAAGGCGTCAATTTGAGTCTGTCTGCGGTCATCACGAGATTCTCCATTAGGTTGCAAGAGGGATTTCAGTCACAAACTGCTATCGGCTACGTTTGGATCGGTACATAATGATACAAGCTTGTGAATTGAGAGGCAAGACGTGACGTTAGTTCTTGGGGCGTCGTGATTAAGGTCTTATAAAATCCAGGTCGCCACATGCCGGAAGCAATCCTGCCTCACAGCCTCTGTCCAGAAGCGTTTGCACCGCCCCTCGGCCGACGTCTCCGAAATCGAGGGTCCATTTGTTCACATACATCCCCACAAACCGATCTGCCAGCTCCCTGTCCATATCACGGGCGAATCCCAAGGCGTAGGCCACCGCCTCCTCACGCCGGCTGAGCCCCAATTCGATGCTCTGATGCAGGATGGTCGCGATTTCACGCATATCCCGAACGCCCAGATCTCTCCGTATAGCATTGCCTCCCAATGGCAGGGGCAATCCAGTGTCCTCGTGCCACCATTCTCCGAGGTCTACGATCTTGTGCAAATCCTGGTTGCGATACGTCAACTGCCCTTCGTGAATGATCAGCCCTGCATCCGCTTGGCCCGCAGCAACTTGAGTCATAATCTGATCAAACATGACTACCCGGTATCTGAAATTTCCCGGGCCGAGGAGCAGATTGAGCGCGAGGAATGCCGTGGTCATTTCTCCCGGAATCAGGATTTCCAACCCCTTGAGATCCTCCACTGTCATTGGCTGACGGGCGACGACCAGAGGGCCGTAGCGGTCGCCCATGCTCGCACCGCAGTTGAGCAGGGCGTATTGCTCTTTGAGATAGGGATAAGCATGGATACTGATCGCCGTGATATGGAGTTCGCCGCGCAGGGCCCGCTCGTTGAGCGTCTGGATATCCTGCAGGACATGCTGGAAATCCCATTTATCCGATTGAACCAAGCCCTTGGCCAGCGCGTAGAACATGAACGCGTCATCAGGATCAGGGCTGTGTCCCAGCAACAATGTTTGCTTTGCCATCGTCTTGCTCCAGCGCGGTCCGCATGTCACCCGCAGCATGATATACTATGAATAGTCAGCGGGGAAGCTGGGCGGCTTCTGATCGCCGCCGTCCTGCGGACTGAGCCGGCGCCTGAGAAGAGGCAGGTATGCGGATCCTGGTCAAGGAACTGGACAACATCATATTTGATCTCGCCTTCGAGCGCGAACCCATCCACATTGGATCGCAACCTGGTTGCAGCGTCCATCTGCCGGACATGCGCATCGATCTGGTTCATGCCATTCTCTCGCCAAGCGGGGAGCGCGGCTGGACCGTCGAGCACACCGCCGGAGAGGCCAAGACCTGGGTCAACGGCCACGTGCTTCAGCAGCCTCAAGAAGTGTCGCACGGCGACCAGATCACGATCGAAGATTACACGCTCAACATCTATCTGGAGACGCTCGATGATGATCTGGGCAAGGTGCGTGCTCCGGCCAAGGCGGCCGGCCGGATCGAGCATGAGTTCCCGCTGCCGGCGGGTGCGATCGTGCGCTCGCGCCGCGAATCATTGAGTCTCTCGCCGGCCCAAATCGACAATCTGGCGCGTTTTGCTCACCAACTCGGCACCTGCGCTGATATTGCAGCGATGATGGAGACCGTGCTGGTAGATCTGGGGCCGCGCTTCATGGCCCGCGCGGTGTGGATCGGCGTTCGCCGCCAAGGCCGAGGACGATTGGATTACATTCAGGGTCGGGACTACAACGACAACGTCTTCGACCGTCCCAAACTGTATGACAGCCTGTTGAACCGCTGCGTGGGTTACGGCGCCGGTGTGTGGATCCCCCAACTCGAAGATGACGACGCGACCAGCATCATCGCCGCTCCCATTGTCTCCCCGCAGGGCCGACTCGGCTTGATTTATCTCGATTCCAAGAAGAGCGGCGATCCTTTTTCGGAACGGGATTTTGATTATCTGCTCGGCCTGTCGTCGGTGATCGCCGCACATTTGGACTTGCTGGTTCGCGGAGAGATCCAGCGGCGCAAGGCGCTGACCTCCGCGGAAAGCAGCATCGTTCAGGCCATTCAAGCCCAGCTCGACCCAAAGGGACTGCCGGAATGGCCGACCTTGCAAGTGGCCGCCCACAGCAAACCGGGGCAGGATGCGGCCTCCGACGTCTACGACCTCATGCAAATGCCCAACGGCGCAGCCGCGTTCTTCCTTGCCCAAGTGTCCGCCAAGCCCGTCGCCGCCGCGATGGCGATGATCGAAGCTCGGGCGGCCTTTCGCGTGGCAGTGCTGCACTCGGACATGCCGCACGTCATGTTGCAGGAACTCAACTGGCTGATCTGCGCTCGGCAAGAGAAGATCGCGATGCAATGCGGCATCGTGCTGGTGGACCCGAAGAACGGCGCCCTGCTGCACAGCAACGCGGGCGCATCATGTGCCGTTGTGGTGGGGCAGAGTGGCCAACCCCGCCGCCTGGCCAGCTCGGCCAACCCTCCGCCCCTGGGCACGGCGCCCGATCGCCAGTACGTCACGGGCAGGGGCTTACTCGGCAAGAACGAATCGCTGGCGATGTATTCGCGGGGTGTGATGCAACTGCAGAATGAGGATCGCACGCCACTCACCGAGGATCGATTCCTGGAAAGTCTCTGTGACGCGTTCGGCATGCCCGCCCGCACCGCGCTCGACGAGACTCTGACGGACTTAAATACGTACTCGGAAAGAGGTTATCAGCCGGCGGATGTCACTGTCCTGCTGGCCCATCGGCCTGCGGATCAACCGGCAGAGATTTGAACTTGTCGGGCACCGAATTGCTGCGTACACTTTAAGTGTTTCCTGCGTCGTAAGTTACAGCGACGCAGGGCTATGAGCTTCGGTAACACTCGACGACGGGACAGCCGATAAGTATCATAGATGTTGGTCCGTGTGCCTCGACCCATGTAGGTATGTGGTTGGCGTTTATCTTCCGAGCCGTGGCCTTCAGGCCACGGACCGCTGCCACAGCGATTTGCAGAACGTCCGGACCCTGAAGGGCCCGGCTCAGGGCTGGAGTTGAGGATCCGTGCGCTATGGATTCAAGACGTTTCCAACAATACCTTGCCGGCGTGCTCGCCTTGGCGGTCAGCTTGGCGGCCGGCTGCGATTCCAGCAGCGTGCAGGGTGTCCTGGGCCTCGGCGCGGCGAGAGTCATTTGTGACGAGCCCGATGACAGCAGCGCGCCGGCTGCCGAAGTGATTGCGCTGGTCAATCAGGAGCGCGTGCTGCGCGGCATGAATCCCCTGACCCTCAACGAACGGCTGTCTACCGAGGCGGCGGATTATGCATGCACGATGATTGAGGATGACTTTTTCGGGCACGATCACCCCGAAACGGGTGACAGCTTCGTGGACCGGCATGGGGCGAGCGAATTCCGCTGCTTCCCCGCCGGTGAAAACCTGGCCACCGGACACACTTCCGCAGAGATGGTGGTCGAAGACTGGATGAACAGCGACGACCATCGCAAGATCATCCTCAACGACGTCTATCAAGAGATGGGCCTGGGATTGCGCCGGGACTCCGCCGATGGGAGACTCTTTTGGGTGCAATTCTTCATTGGCGAGCGCGTCGAAGGCTGCATCAGCGATTACGATCTGGAAGAAGACGCCGCCCCGCCGAGCAGGCCTTCTCATATGCTGACCGGCGGACTCAACGCCACGCCGACGCTGCCCGCCGATCACAATCACGAGCATCTGACGGACAGCCCGCGGGTCAAGCCAGAATCGGTCGATCCGACCGTTGGCGAATAAGCACGATCAGAAAGAAGATTCCCCCCAGCACATTGGTCACCACGCCGACCGGCAATTCTGAGTAGTTGTTCTCCGTCGTCCAGGCCAGGAAGTTGCGCGCGATGCAATCACAAATCGGCAGCAAGCTCGCGCCGAACAAGACACACGCCGGCAACAGCAACCGGTGCGTCGGCCCGACTACCGCCCGCATGGTGTGCGGTACCAGCAAGCCCACGAAGGCGATCGGCCCGCAGACAGAGACGACCGCCGCCGTAATCAACGACGCGCAAAAATAGGCCAGCGCCCGCGAGCGCCGCACGTTTACGCCCCGGCCGGCGGCCATTTGCTCGCCCATCATCAGCAAGTCCAAGTCGCGGTGAATAAACGCCAGTATCACCAATCCGCCGAGCAAGATAAGAGAAACCGTCATGGCCTGCGGGTTGTAGTGAAACGCCAGGCCGAGCACGTGATACTCGTCCTGACCGACCACTTCCACGCTGCCGATCAGCCACAGAATTACGGCTTTGAGTTCGTGCTCCTGCAGAAAATACTGCACTAGAATGATGCCCGCCCCGCAAATGAAGTTGAGGCTCACGCCCGCGAGCAGTAATGTCGAGGTCGATGATTCGCTGCGCGCCTGCGCGATCGCATAAACGACCAGCACCACCGCCGCCGCGCCGGCAAAGGCCAACACCGTTTGGCCGACGCCAAAAAGCGCCCCCGCCGGGATCCCAAAGGCCATTCCAACCGCCAGCGCCAAACTCGCCCCGGACGATACGCCCAGCGTAAACGGCGTCGCCAATGGATTGCGAAAAATCGCTTGGAAGATCATCCCCGCCAGCGCCAAACCCGCCCCGGCTGCCATGCCCATTTGCAGCCGCGGCATGCGAAGAGTCGCGATCACTTCCCGTTCACTTGCTGCGTCGTGTTCCACCGCCCCAATCCGCGGCGCCAGCCAAATGACGAGAATCAGCAACGCCAAGAGGCAAGCGAACAGAGCGGTATGTCGGGTGCGTGGAAGCATCACAATGTCACAGCAGAGGGGAAACTCTCATATGCCCCGTCGATGACGGCAAACGTTCAAATGCGGTGGAATAAGTCTGCGACAAGTGCTCCTCAGTCGTAAACGCGCCGATTGCTTCGTCGTAAAGCAACTCGCTGTCGCGCAGGGCGAGTATGCGGGAATCCAGGGCGATGGCGAGGTTGAGGTCGTGGCAAATGATGACCAGCGTCCGGCCGGCTGCGTGCAGGCGGCGAAGCAGGGCTGCCAGTTCGACTTGATGTTTGGGGTCCAGGGCTGTGGTCGGCTCGTCCAGGAAAAGAATGGGGCTCTGCTGCGCCATCGCAGCAGCCAGCAGCACTTTCTGGCGCTCTCCGGCGGAGAGCTGGCTGACGATGCGGTCCCACATGCCGTCCAGGCCCGCAGCAGCCAGAGACTCTGCGACAATCCGCCGATCCTCGGCGGAGTGCAGAGCGAACGGCCCCTGGTGCGCATAGCGTCCGGCGGCGACCATGTCGTGTACCGTGAAACCGGCAAAGCCGTCATACTGTTGCGGCACGTAGGCGATGCGGCGGGCGATGACTTTGCGGCTGGTGTAGCGTCGAAGGTCGCGCCCGTCGAGCAGTACTCGCCCGGATTCGAGCGGCAGCAGCCCCATCATGGCCAGCATCAGCGTGGTCTTGCCGGCGCCGTTGGGG
>JADFJZ010000067.1 GCA_022565195.1 Planctomycetota bacterium
TCGAATCGCGATCGATAACTGGCGCCGACAGCCGGCCGCCTTTCTGGACCTCACGCCGCTGCTCGAGGGACTCCTCGACAAGCCGGGATTCGATCAAGATACGCCCGTGGTTATTTTTCCCGAGGGTGACGTGCGCTGGGATCACGTGGTCAATTGCTTCAATGCAATTCGGCGAGTGAATATCGGCACCGGCCCCGATCGATTCTTCCGAAACATCGTCTTCGCGTCGGGATCCTAAATGCGTTCCATCGTTGTCATTGCTGTCGCCGTTGTGATCTCGACCAGTCTGCAAACTGCGCCGGCCCAGGAGCCGGAGAACGAGCGGCTGTCCAGCGAAGCATTCCGACGGGGGCTGAAGAGACTCGGGCTGACTGATTTGCTCGACTACTATGTCAGAGAGTATCCGCCGAAAGATCCGATTGAGGCTGCCTTACTCAAGCGGGAACTCCGGTTGAACCTGTACTCGGACCCCTCCATTCCCTCCGAAGACCGGCTCGAGGCGCTTGAAGAAGCGACTGTTCTTTTGAGGCAGCTCATCGCCGACTATCCCGACCACCACAGCCGATTCGATTGGCAACTCGACGTCGGGCGAGATCTTGTCTTTCGAAAGGCCGAACCCTACCACAACAATGTCATGTTTCGGGGCGGGACGGCCGAAGATTTTCAGGCTCTGGCTCGGATCACAGCCCAAGCGCTCGGCGTTTTTGACAGGCTGATCAACGAACTGATTGCAGCCGAGGCAAAGATCGACAGTCTCACGATCAAGCAGTTTGAGAAGTCCGCCAAATCCGGCCATATCGAACGCATCGAGGAACTCCAGCCGAAAGTGCGATATTTTCGCCTTTGGGCCAGCTATTATCGTTGCCTGACGTTTGAACCCGGCAGTGCAGGCCTCGTGGCTCCGTTGAAGGAGATTGTGGATTATCTCAACGGAGAATCCAAGCTGACAACGATCGAACATCGCAATTCTCACTATCAGGCGCAGTCGCTTTTGCTCGCGGGTATGGCCTATCGATTGCTGGGATCGTCGGACAGAGCAGAGGATTACTTGTTCAAGGCCGGCACCGTGGTGGCCGCGATTCCCGACTTCATGGAACGGCACGATCTCAGGTGGGTGACCCTGTTCTCGGCGCTTGAACGCGTCAAGAACTTCCGCGACAGGGGACAATATGAAATGGCCGTACGCACTCTCGACGAGTTCCAGTCACAGTTGCCGGTGAATTCACCGGACCAGTTCAGCCTGCACTTTGCACTGGCACTGCTCAAGGGCACCGTGTACCGCGCACATGCCTTGGCGCTGCCCTCCGACGCTTCCGCGGAAAGATCTCAATTGCTGCTCACATCCCGCCAAGCGCTGATCGACCTGGCCCGTGAACATCCGCGTTACCAGGATGAAATCTACGCCACACTGTTCGATCTCCTCGGCGACGTTGAAGATGCTTCCTCACTCGATTCGTTTGAAAAGAACATCTACATCTCGGGACTGCTCCGCCGGGCGGCTGAGGTGAGAGTGAGTGGCACGGAGAAGGCCCGACCCGATCAAGAGAAGAACAAGTTGCTGGAGCAGGCGGCTCAATTGGCCCTGGCTGTGCTGCAGGATGATTCAGCCTTGGGATTGGAACTTCGCCCGGAGGCGCTGTTCAATCTGGCGGTCTGTCGCTACGAGCAGGACCGGGTTCTGGAGGCCATCGAGCAGTTTAGCACACTCGCCGCGAACCATCCGGACTTCGGCAAGAGCCGTCAAGCTGCGGGCTATGCGGTTCGGCTGTCTGAATCACTCTACAACCGTGCGACATCGAGTACGCGTCGGACGGTTCGGCCTTTTTACCTGGAAGCGCTCCGTAATTTGTTGAACTTCCACCGCGATTCGGATCTTGCCGCACCGCGCCAGTTTACGTATGCCGAGGTTCTGCAGGAAGACGGGCGCCACAGGGAAGCGGTAGAGCAATATGCGATGGTTCAGGCAGATGATCCCCGATACTTGGAAACGCTGTTCCGCATTGCTGAGTGCAATCTTTACCTTCTGCGGAAGATCGCCGTCGAAGGAGAGCGCCGGGCAGTCACTTCACAGGCGTCGCTCACTGCCGATAGCGTCGCTCGTTTTCAGAGCAAGTTCAACGACTCCGATACCGGTGCTTCCAATCGGCAATTGGCAGAATCCCACCTGTTCGCGGCGGAAGCCAACATGCTGTCACCGACCCAGTATCCCGATCGGGCGCTCGCAACGCTCAAAGGATTTGAATCCAGGTTCGTCGACGAATTGGACCTCCTCGGCAAAGCCATGCGCATTCGGATCCTCGCCTACCAGGCACTCGGGGAGCTTGAGCAGGCGGCAGCCATCATACCGCAGTACCTGAAGCAGGATCCTCAGAACGCCGGGGCAACGCTGCAGGGGCTACTGAACACCTTTAAGGATGAAATCGCCCAGGCCGAAGATGCAGGTCAAACCGAGCAGGCACAGCGCAAGGCTGAAGACGCCCTGATCGTCGCCCGGGCCCTGCACACATGGTCCAAGCAGTCTGCGGCGGGGCTGGACAACGCCGGGCGGCTCGCATTCAAGCTAGAGTACGGAGAAGCACTGCTGCGGACCAGACGTGCCGGCGAGGCACTCGAACTGTTCCGCAGCGTCGCCGGCGACGGTCTCGGGAAGAAAGCGGGCGGCGGGAACGAGAGCGGCCGTGCTCTGCTCGGTTTGGCACAGGCCTACTTGCTCGACAACAATCCCCGGGAAGCTCTGCCCTATTTCTCGCGGCTGTACAGAGACACGCCGGAAGATACCGATCTTTGGTGGCGATCTTTCCTGGGAGAGATTCGCTGTCGCATCGCTCTGGACCAAGACCGCCGAACACTGTACAACTTGATCAGCCAGAAACGCGTGTTCCACCCGCAGATGGGTGGCCCGAAACATAGAGAGCAGTTTGAGCAGCTTCGCACGGAGCTCTCTGGAGAATCATGAGCGAAACGGTTTATCTTGAGACTATGGGTTGCCAAATGAACGTGCTCGACAGCGAGCTCGTCCTGGGTCAACTTCTCGCTATGGGATATGTGTCTACGCAGGATATGTTTGCTGCGGATCTCGTATTGCTCAACACGTGCAGCGTACGTGAGCACGCCGAAGAGAAGGTCTACTCCAAGCTCGGCCACCTCAAGAAGCACAAAGTGCATCACCCCGAGAGCATTCTCGGAGTGATCGGTTGCATGGCGGAGCGCGACACGGATGGCATCCTGTCGCGAACGCCGTACGTGGATCTGATCTGCGGCCCGGGCCAGTTGAATCAAATTCCGGGCCTTATCAGGGAGATCAAAGAAACACGCAAGAAGGCCATTTCGCTTGCGACGTATCAGTCTCGCCGCGTCGATCCCGCGGAGCGATCGAAGGTGCAATTCGACACGCTTGAGGCGCTGGACTTGTCCCGCAGGCCGCAACCTGGCGCGGCGCTGCTCCAGCCCTATATTCGCATCCAGCGCGGCTGCGACAAGTTTTGCACCTTCTGCGTCGTGCCGTTCACCCGAGGCCCGGAACAGAGCCGCTCGCCGACCGCGATCATCGAGGAAGCGCAGATGCTGGCTGACGCCGGCGCGAAGGAAGTCACGCTGCTCGGGCAGACGGTCAACAGCTACGCGCACATGGAGAACGGCAAGCGCTTTCGACTGAGTGATCTGCTCGCCCTCCTGCAAGATGTCTCCGGCATTGAGCGGATCCGTTTTGTCACCAACCATCCCGGCGATTTCGGCGACGACATTCTGGCGGCCATGAGGGATCTGCCCAAAGTTTGTGAGTATCTTCACATCCCCGCACAGAGCGGATGCAATGCAGTGTTGCGCCGCATGAAGCGGCAATACACTGTCGAGAAGTACATCGACTTGATTGCCCGAGCCCGCGACACGGTTCCCGGAATCGAAATTGCCAGCGACTTCATTGTCGGCTTCTGCGGCGAGACCGACGCAGAGTTCGCTGAGACCGTCAACTTGGTCGAACAAGTCATGTACAAGAACATTTTCTGCTTCAAGTACTCCCCAAGGCCGGGCACGGCGGCAGACCGCACGATCTCTGACGATGTCCCCGCGTCCACCAAACGTCAGCGAAATATCGACCTTTTGAACCTTCAGGAGCGCATCTCGCTCGATCGAAACCGCCCAATGATCGGGAAAACCGTGGAAGTCCTCGTAGAAGGCTACAGCAAAGCCGCCCTCAAAGCTCAGGAGGCTGAACAGTCGCGCGGGCAAGAGATCCACTGGCGACGATCCAACCAATTGGTCGGCAGAACGCGAGGCGACAAGATCGTGGTCTTTGACGGCGACGAAGCGCAGGTCGGACAATTGGCCCAGATCCGGATTACCGCCGCGACGGCCTTGACTCTGCACGGTGTTTGCGTTACTGAACAAGCTAGCAGAACGGATTCGATTTTGCCGGTGCTTCAACATTCTCGTTAGGAAAGGTTGGACCCATGGCAACGCTCACTGAGAAGCGTGAACGGACTCACGACGCGCGGGATTGCCAACCTCGCAAACAACCCCGCTACCACGTCATCATGCTGGACGACGACGATCACACTTATGACTATGTGATCGAGTTGCTTCAGAAGCTCTTTTGCCTGTCGAAGGTGGATGCCTATCGCAAGGCCGTCGAAGTGGACACCGCCAGCCAGGCGATCGTCGACACCACGACCAAGGAGCGGGCCGAGTTCAAACGCGACCAGATCCATGCATACGGCAGCGATTGGCGCGTTGACTCTTGCTGCGGAAGCATGAGCGCTATGATTGAACCTGCGCTTGATTGACATTCCCGTGCTACTCTAAGCGGCGCTCGCACCTCTCTGCACGCGTTCTTGGCGCGTACGTGACCAACGCAAACACGATCAGCGACAGCGACATGACCAGCACAACTTGGCGCGTGCGCTCGCCCATGTAGATGCTCGCCAAGCTCCGGGGAACGAAACACGCCATCCACCGGGGCAACTCCACCGGATCGGCACGCGTCACTTCAGCCACGGAGGGTGCCGGGTAATCCAGGCCGCTGCTGTCAAGATATGCGAGTCTGCCGAGCGGGCGATAGGCCAACTGGCGCTGAGCGAGCCGAACGTTCACCTGCGGGTCCGTGCGCAGGGCATCCTTGAGGCTGACTTGGCGGGTGATGCGCTCTTCCATTCGCCGTGTCACGGACTCTTCATGCTGTTCAATGGCCAGCAACGCGCGATACGTTTCCAGCGGCGGCCCCAGGATACAAGGCACCGCCGCCGCGACGCCCATCGTCGCGAGCACCCAGAACATCAAGCTGTGCGCCAATGGTTCCCGCAGCGTGCGAACCCTCAAGACCGCCTCCTATCCTTTGCTCCACAGCGAGCCGCCATACATCGCCTGATCGCCCAGTTCCCTCTCGATGCGCAGAAGTCGATTGTACTTGGCGATGCGATCGGACCGACACAGGCTGCCGGTCTTGATTTGCCCGGCGTTGGTGGCGACGGCAATGTCGGCGATGGTCGTGTCCTCCGTCTCTCCGCTGCGATGCGAGATCACCACCGCCCAGCCGCTCCGCTTGGCCAGTTCGATCGCGCTCATGGTCTCGCTCAATGTGCCGATCTGGTTCACTTTGATCAAGATGGCGTTGGCACTGCGCTCGCTAATGCCCCGCTGCAAGCGCTGCGTGTTCGTGACCAGCAGATCGTCCCCGACGAGCTGCACTTTGTCGCCCAGCGCGGCGGTCATGGCCTGCCAGTTGTCCCAGTCGTCCTCCGCCAGTCCGTCCTCCAGCGAGCGAATCGGGTACTTCTCCACCCACTTCTGCCAATAGGCAATCATGTCCGCGCCGGAGACCTTCCTGGCCGGGTCGGATTTGAAGAATGTATAGCAACCGGCGTCTTTGTCGTACATTTCGCTGGTCGCCGGATCGAGCGCGATGAAGATGTCGCTCCCCAGCTCATACCCCGCAGCCGCCACAGCCTCCGCGATCAAATCAAGCGCCTCTTCGTTTGACTTCAGATTGGGAGCAAAGCCGCCCTCGTCGCCGACCGCCGTGCTGTACTTCTTCTTGTTCAGGACCTTCTTGAGCGCGTGGAAGCACTCGGCGCCCATGCGCAGCCCATCCGAGAAGCTGGCGGCGCCCCACGGCTGGATCATGAACTCCTGGAAGTCCACATTGTTGTCCGCATGCCGGCCGCCGTTGAGGATGTTCATCATCGGCACGGGCAGAACGTGGGCCGACGCCCCGCCCAGATAGCGATAGAGCGGCAGGCCGCACGACTCGGCTGCCGCCTTGGCGCACGCCAGCGAAATGGACAAGATGGCATTCGCGCCGAACCGGCTCTTGTTGGGCGTGCCGTCCGCTTCGATGAGGGCAGCGTCGATTTCTTCCTGATCGACTGCGTCCAGCCCGACCACTGCCTCGAACAGCTCGGCATTGACGTGTTCCACCGCGTTCAAAACGCCTTTGCCGCCATACCGTTTCGGATCGCCGTCGCGCAACTCAACTGCTTCGTGCTCGCCGGTGGAAGCACCCGAAGGGACCGCCGCCTGGCCGGCGCTGCCGTCTTCGAGCACGACAACGGCTTCGACGGTTGGGAACCCCCGCGAATCGAGGATCTCCAGGGCTTCTACATGGACGATGGTACTGGACGACATTGTATACCTCACACTGGGTTAGGATGAATATCGACAAACCGGAACGAGCACCTGCAAAACATCACAGCCGACCTCAGTCCCAGCCTCCAACCTACGACTATACGCACGACGGACCCATCATCAAGTCCACGCCATCCGCTTCCCGGCCTTCGCGTTGAGTGCAAAATGGCTTTGTTCGGCCACTAAGCTTTAGCGCGGTCCGTGCCCCGTGATCCGTGGTCCGTCCCTGACCCCGATTGGGACTGTGAATTTTGGACGTTTGGACTTTTCCATCGCTTCACGCTTCACAATTCACTCTTCACGCCTCTCCCCGCGCACAACATGTCCGTGCGGGGCGCGCCCACTTGTATAACTTGCCCGGCGCTCTATCGGGGATGTAGTCAGTAGCCAGTAACGAGTAACCAGTATTCAGTAGGCGGCATCCGGGGAGCGCGGGGAAATTGCGGATTGCAGACTTCGGATTGCGG
>JADFJZ010000068.1 GCA_022565195.1 Planctomycetota bacterium
CACGTACGCTCATCCGCTGTGTCCGTGAGGCCGGAGTAAAGCGATTCGTCCACGTCAGCGTCACCAGCGCCTCCGCCGATTCACCACTGCCGTATTTTCGGGGCAAAGGCATTCTGGAAGAGACGATCAAGCAATCCGGGTTGTCGTATGCGATCGTTCGGCCCGCCGTGGTCTTCGGCCCGGAGGACATTCTGATTAACAACATTGCCTGGCTGCTGCGAAAACTGCCGATCTTCGGAATTCCCGGTTCCGGCGAATATCGCCTGCAACCGATACTCGTGGACGACTTGGCTGACATCATGGTCGGTGCTGGAGCATCGCACGCCAACACCATCGTTGATGCTGTCGGTCCGGATGTCTTCACCTTCGAGGAAATGGTTCGGCTGATTCGCGATCGGATCGACGGCCGGGCACACATTCTTCACATGCCTCCTGGACTCGCGCTGCTGATCGCCCGGGTCCTGGGGCGGGTGGTCGGCGACGTCATGCTGACGAAAGAAGAATTAGACGGCTTGATGTCCAGCCTGCTGATTTCCAATCATCCCGCGACCGGCACTGTCCGTCTGGGCGATTGGCTGGCCGATCACGCTGCTGGGCTGGGTTCGAGTTACAGCTCCGAACTGCGGCGACACTACAGCACGTCGCCCGCACATTGACTGCCGAGGCAAAAAAAAGGCGACAGTCGGCTCGTTGCCGGCTGCCGCCTTTCGCCTACGGTCTGCGCTTTCCTGCTCCTGCTTACTGTCTCCTGCCTGCCGCCTACGGTATTACGATCTCGGGTGTGCGTCGTCGTAGGTCTGCTTGATCTTCTTGTTGATCAATTGCGTGTACGTTTGCGTGGTCGAGATGGACTGATGGCCGAGCAATTCCTGCACGCTGCGCAGATCGGCTCCGTTGTTGAGCATGTGCGTCGCGAAGCTGTGCCGCAGCGTGTGCGGACTGATGGTCGGATCCAGGCCCGCCTCGAGCAAGTACTTGTCCAGCTTGCGGCGCACACTGCGCGTGCTCAGTCGCCGGCCGTGTTTGTTGATGAACAGCGTCTCTTGGTCAAATTGCGAGGCCCGCGGATCCTTGTTGCGAATTTCCATGAACCGGCGGAGGGCGGACAGCGCGGACGGCGATACGGGCGAGATTCGCTCTTTTCTGCCCTTGCCGCGAACGCGAATGCACTCGCCCATGAAATCGACGTCGGCGACCCCCAGATCGACCAGTTCGCTGACGCGAACGCCGGTGGAGAACATCACTTCCAGCATGGCCCGATCACGCGAGCCGAGCAGCGTGGTGTCGTCCGGGGCTTGCAACAGCTTGAGAATCTGGTCCAGCTCCAGATACTTGGGCAGGCGCTTCTGTTGCTTGGGCGTGCGGATCGAAATCAGCGGATTGTTGCTGACGTAGCCGCGCCGCAGACAGAACTTGTAAAAGCTCCGCAGGGTCGCCAGCTTCCGGGCCGTCGTCGATTTGGAATAGTCCTTGGAATCGAGAAACATCAGGAAGCGGCGGACTTCTTCCGGGTCCATTTTCAGCAACGCCTGCTGCACGGTACTCAGCGTCGCCGTGGTGGTTGTGGTGGCCGTCGTCGGGTGGGAAGCGGGCGCGCCTCCCCCGAAGGGCTCACTGACCCGGGTCGCCGTATCGATCGATCCGGCGCTCGAACCGTCCGCACTCAGGAACTCGCAGAACTGCCGAAGATCGGCCGAATAGCACTTGGCAGTATGCGGTGAGAAGTGCCGCTCGAAATTCAAGTAGTTCAAGAATTCGTCAACAATGGGTGGGTTTTCGTTCATCATTCTGTTCTATTCTTCGGCGAAAACCCGTAGCGGCGATGGAGCCGACTACGCTTCCAGTTAAGAAGCTATCCCTATTCCAGGGGACAGCGCCACTTCTGGTTCTTTCCCGCACGCTACGACGAGCTGATCTCGTCCATTTCCTTTTCCAGACGACGCCCCATTTGATAGCTCAGGACGGCGGCATCGAACCAGTCGAAATCACGTCGCTCGTCAGCGGCCAGCGTCGCGAAGGCCTGAATGACTTCCGCCTCATTGCCGACCCGGTAGCGAAAGACAAACCGCTCCGGGCCTTTGAGCAGGGACAACTGCCGCGTGACGCTCATGGCTGCTCTACCTCATTTTGTCGTTCACGCAGGGCGACAACCTGAGTTACTTCTTGACGAATTAGCTCGCGGGTCGTCACAGCACAGCAAAATCGCCAGAAATTCTCCTGAGACGCCAGAAACTTCCGCCAGCCATAGGGGCTGTCCTCGGCGTCGCGCCGCAGGGCGAATCGCCGGATCTCCCTCTGGACCGCCTCGTCCGAGCTATTGAATACGCGGTGGTATTCAGCCCGCGGCAGCTCTAAATACGCCCCCGCTTCAAAGGGCGACGCCTGCCGCGAAGCCGCTACGGGATCAAACCCGCCGGCCTGCTCGGGGCCGATGCCGTAAAGCTGAGCGGTCAGCCCCATTACCGGCGGAAGGTAGGGGTCGTATTCCGTCACCGCGAAGACCACGATGCCGTCCGCTCCCACCCGCTCCATGACCTTCAACGCATGAGCGGGCGATTCGATTCGTTCCTTGCCCTCCGCCGCCAATTGGGCCAGCACGCGATTGAGTGGAATCACCCGCACGCCAGGCCACTGGGCAAGTTCGCTGGCCATCAGGTCTGCCAGCCGCAGCGGATCAAAATCCTGCGAACCGCTGTGATTCAGCGCCGGCGCTACGGCAATGGCCATCCGATGATCGACGTCCGCGAGCGTCAATTCATGCCGCACGCAGCCGCTGCCCACGCTCAATAGGCCGAGCGCGCTGATCCAGAAGTATCCGGTTTTTCGGATCATCCATGATCCCTGTGAATAGCCGCTTCTGCATCCAGTCCGCGGCACGGCGACCCGCCGCGGCGGGCTTCAAATTCCTGCTTCCGCCCTCGTCCAGCGACTCGAATCGTCTACTCTTCGTCTCGGTCGGCCGGATGGCCAACGGTCTCAACGCGCGAGTCGTCTTGACCCCAAATCACTTCGTTGGCCCGCGCTTCATCACTGCGGCTGAACGAATCGTTACGCGGCCGCTCCTGGGCAGCCATCGGCGCACGCAGCGGAATGACCGACCAAATGCTTTCGTTGTCGCCGTAGCTCCTGCGACCGCTCGTGAAATAGATCCGCCCCAACTTCGACCAAGTGGGTGCATAGTTGGCGCCAATTTGGTCGGTCAGCCGAACCTTGGCGCGACCGTCAATGTCCACCATCCAAATATCGCCCCGCTGCATGGGGTTCTGCTCCCCTTCGGATATTTGGGCCACGTTCTCGACCGCGCAGTAGCTGATCTGGGTCTCGTCCGGGCTCCAGGTCGGCAGGATCATGGCGTGCTGGGGGCTGGACAGAATCTCGGTCGGCATGCGCGGTTCGCCGTTCACCAGCTTCAGGGTCCACAGGCTGAACCACCGCGTGCCTCGGCGACGGGCGCGCTGGTAGAGAATCGTGTCGCTGTTGGGCGCCCATTCGGGGAACAAGCCGTAACCGATGAATTTCTTGACCGCGCCGGCCTCGGCCGATGCCAGCCACAGCTCCCACTGTCCGCCGCGCTCTGCCATGCTGCAGAACACCAGTTGCTTGCCGTCCGGCGACCACGTCGGATGCACTTCATGGCCCGCACCGCTGGTGACCTGCACCGCCTGCTGCCCGTCGAGGTTGACCAGCCAAATGTCCCAGTTGCCGGTCCGATCGCTGGCGAAGGCCACCCGTCGGCCGTCGGGGCTGAAGCACGGCTGCACGTCCGACCCCGGATCGCTGGTCAACTGCACCACTGCCACGCCGTCCACGTCTTTGTAGTAAATGTCCGGGCTCATCGAATGACGTGTCGAGGCGAAGATCATCCGCTTGCCGTCGCGGCTCATCGAGGGATCAAAATCGCTGCCTTCGGAGGGGTAGCTGTGTTGTCGGAGCGAGATGGCCGCACGCGATTCAAACTCGTAGGTCGGCACGCCGGGGATTTCGCCGAACAGCGTCATCTGCGGATCGCCGGCCGCCACAAGCGTCGGCCTCGGGGGCACGGGCGGATAATACTCAACCGGGCTGACCGGCTCGGATTCGACGACCACGATCCGCTCGCACCCGGCGTACAAGCACAACGTCGCGACCAGCGCGATCCCGCCGTACATCAAGGTCTTGATATTCTCTTTGGCGAACAAGGTGGATTCTCCTCTGCAAAGACCCTCGAACTATGGCGTTTCGCGGGGCCCCGGACATGCGAAGCGGAGCGTGCGGGCCCGCATTAATTCCTGCTCCCGTATCGGTCGCAGGCCAAGGCCCGAATAGCTAATAGAAAAACTTCGTGCTCGCTTGTCCGATAATCTATGACCCCTATCGTCAGGACACCGGCGCCGCCTATACGTCATTGGCCAGGACCGATAACCGCGCACAAGACACCGCAGATCTTGCGCGTCGACCGGCGAAAACTGCGCATCGGTGACACAAAGCGAACGGATAGAAGCGTGATCGCCGACCGCGCCGCCGGCCGCCAACGCGACGGCTGATCCCAGTACTAGCAGGTCGATTTCACAATCGGGTCGGACTTAAGCGTTCGCCGGATCGGCGATGATGAGTTCGTTGAGAGATGAAATAACACGGTCGGCGTGGCCCAGTTTTTCACGCGGATGAGCGCCGGCCAGTGCGACGACCACCATCCCGGCGGCTTTGCCGGCCTCAACCCCCGCCGGGGCATCCTCGATGACCAGGCAATCGCCGGGCAACACGCCGAGCCGGCTGGCGGCGGTCAGGAATACCGTCGGATCGGGTTTGCCGACCGAGACATCCTCGCTGCTGACGATGACCCCGAACAGTTCCGCAATGCCCATCTCACTCAGCGCCAGATCGATATTGGCCCGCGGCGTGGACGAGCCGACGGCCAACTGATAGCCGCCGGCACGGTAATGCCGCACAAGTTCGACCGCGCCCTCGTTGACCGGCACCTTCCCCCGCACAAGATCGCGATACATTTCCTCTTTGCGAGCCCCCAGCCGCCGGACCTCCTCCGGCGTGCGGTCATCGCCGAAGAGGATGGGCACAATGTCGCGATTCTGCCGCCCGAAGACCGCCCCGACGGCGCGATCGCTGACCTCGATGCCCAATTCAGCCCCGAGCGCCCGCCAACTTTCCCGGTGCGCAGGCCCCGAGTCAATCAGCACGCCATCCAAATCAAAAATAACCGCACAAATCGCCATTTCTTCACTCAGCGCTCAGTGGTCCACAGGATCCCGGGCATGCCCGGGGCTAAATAGCCGGAAGCGGAGTCTTTCTCAGTCCTCAGTCCTCAGTCCTCAGTCCTCAGTCCTGACTCTTCGTCGCCGGGCGGCCGATGGGGTAGTGCTCGAAGCCGTAACGCCGCATCGTGGCTGAGTCGTACAGGTTGCGGCCGTCGAAGATGATCGGCTGTTTCAGCAGTTCCGCCAGCCGTTTGAAGTCGGGGCTGCGGAACTCGTTCCATTCGGTCACTACGACCAGTGCATCGGCGCCCTCGACCACTGCGTAGGCCTCGTCGCTGATGACGAACTTCTCTCCGTACAAGGCCTTCACGTTACTCAGCGCACGCGGGTCGTGTACGCGCAGTTTCGCGCCGGCTTCCAGCAAGCGATCGATGAGCACGAGGGCGGGCGCTTCACGAATGTCATCCGTGTTGGGCTTGAAGGCCACACCCCACAAGGCCACTTGCAACCCTTTCAGTCGGCTGTCAAACCGCTGCGCGATCTTCTCGAAGAGCACATTCTTCTGCCGTTCGTTGACGGCATGCACACTGTCGAGCAGCTCGGCCTGATAGCCCACGGCGCGAGCAAACGAGGCCACCGCCTGCACGTCTTTCGGAAAGCAGCTTCCGCCATAGCCGCAGCCGGGATAGAGAAACTGAAACCCGATCCGCGCGTCGGTGCCCATGCCGGTGCGCACCTCGTTGACGTCGATGCCCAACCGATCGCAGATGTTGGCAATTTCGTTGATGAAGCTGATGCGCGTCGCCAGGCAAGCGTTGGCCGCGTACTTGGTCATCTCCGACGCCCGACGGCTCATAATCAGGATCGGCCGCTGGTTGCGCACATACGGCAAGTACAATTGCCGCACAATCTCCGCTGCCTCAGGATCGTCGGCGCCGATCACCACGCGGTCCGGCCGAAGGAAATCGTCGATGGCCGACCCTTCCTTGAGGAACTCCGGATTGCTCACCACGGTGACATCGTGTCCGGCTGCGCTCTGCATCAGCTCCTCGAGCATGTCGCAGGTGCCCACCGGCACCGTGCTCTTGACGGCTACGATCGCACCATGATCCAGCGCACCCGCCAGTTCGACGGCCACATTCTTCAGAATCGTGAGGTCGGCCGACCCGTCCGCTTTCGGCGGAGTGCCCACGGCCACGAAAACCACCTCCGCCTGCCGAACGCCGTCCGCCAGATCGGTGGTGAATCGCAAACGGCCGGCGCGCAGATTATTCTGCAGCATCTCGGTTAGGCCCGGTTCGTAGATCGTACTCTTGCCGCCGCTCAAGTCCTCGACTTTGCGCGCATCGATGTCCACGCCGACGACATGATTGCCCGTGTCCGCCAGACACACGCCCGTCACCAGACCGACGTAGCCGCTGCCAATAACACTGATCTGCATCGCGACCTCCTATCGCCAGAATCTTACCTGCCGGACATGATGCTCACAACCTCGATCACTTTCGAGAGGACTCCCAAACTCCTGAACTCCCCAACTCCCCAACTCCCAACGCCCAACTCCTAAACTCCTAACTCCTAAACTCCCAACACTTCTCGCATGGGCGCGAATTTGAAAGTCCGGAAGATGTCGGCCAGACGCCGTTTGATGAAACATCGAAACAGCGATTGCGTAAGCGCAGTCTTTCGACCGAATCGCCACCCGGAGCGCATGAGTTCGCGCACTTCGCTGACATCCAATTCATAGGGATGCATATACACCACCGCCGGCTGCCCCTGTCGATGTGCCTGCCGGATGGCCGCCTTCAGGAAGCAGGCGGGCAGCAGCCGCAAATACCCCCCGCCGCACACCGGCCAGCGCCGGCCCGCAAACATCAGCGTCGTCATTGG
>JADFJZ010000069.1 GCA_022565195.1 Planctomycetota bacterium
ACTCACATGCACCCTGGCCCAATCAAGATCGGGGGATACTTCCACACGCGTTACGCTGGTCATCGAGGAGACACGCGGATCCTGCAAGCGATCACGAATCGCATCGCTGACGATCTGTCTGACGACACTGGCCACTTTGTCGATTCGAAAGTTCTTCATGTTATTTGCAAAAGCAGGTTCAAAGTATCTGCATCTCGAAGTCCAGCAACGAGGCCCCTCGGCTTTGCTCAATCATGTTCACGACTTGCTGCAAGCACCTCTCGGCAAACTGTGTGTCCGTGGTCACGATTGCAGCGGTAATGACGGCCCTCTGTCTGGAATCGTGCGCATCCGTCTCCGCGACGGACACGTTGAACTTGTTGCGGAGTCTGTCCTTCAGACTCTTCACGACCCGGCGTTTGTCCTTGAGAGAACGCCTCGTACACGGCTAACCTGGCAGTGACGACACCGATGACCATCAAGGATCCCAGGGATTCTCTCTCTTGCGCGGGCCTTTCTTCAATTTGCCCTTAGCCTGGAGGAGCGCTGTCCGTTCGCGATCGGCCTTGTCAGGATTGATCGCAGTGTCCTCCTCGATATCTTTCAGACGCCGCTCAATGAAGCTTACAGCCTTCTTGGATCCGCTCCGCACGAGCGCTTTGAGCAAGGCCAGGCGGACGTCGATGTCCGGATCATCCAGCATCGTACCGCCGATCTCTTCAAGCAATTCGCCGGCGATGTCTTTTTCCAGCAGCTCAACGAACGCCGATCGTGTTCGCACGTCGGCCGCCTGCCACAGGTCGTACTGTTCGTGATCGACGAAGTAGGGGCGCCACTCCTCAGGGTCGATGTCGCCGCGATCGTTGAGACGTTTGCGAAACGCGGCGAGGATGGTCCCCAAGTCTTGCGGAGCCTCGTCGTCGGCCGCCCGCAGCGAAGCCTTTGGCGGCGGCCCCGCCGCCCACGGATTCCGATCCGGAGCGGGCACGCGCTTGGTGTCTTCGGGTTGCCTGTCGTCTGCGGTGATCTCGCTTTCGCCGACTGTCAGTGGCCAAGAGAGGAGCGATCCGTCCCGCACGTCGATCTCAAAGACGGTGTGCTTCCCGCCAGGCCCGGGGTAGACGACTTGCCCGGCGCGGGCGAGCATTTCCAGGACGACCGAGGTGTCCTCGACGGCGGCGCTGAGGGAACTCAATTCCCTGCGGGTCGCCTCAGTATCGAACTCATAAAGGTCGACGTCGGGAAGCCGCGTCACAGTGGTGCTGATCGAACCGCGCGGTACAAATAGATTGGTGATCAGAGTCCATTGGCCCGGTCGTACGTCTACTTCGTAGTATCGGACCAGCCTCGGCTCGACGCCGATTTGATCGATGTAGCTCGTCTCCACGGAAATGTCGCGAGCGAAGAAATCTCTTGCTGAACTTGCATCGGATTCGATTTCGAGCTGGTCACGCAACTCGTCAAACCCGCCAAGCTGACTCAGATTCGAGTCCGCCGTATCGAGCGTGACCGCGATTCTGAATCGGCCGGCGGGGACAGGCAACCCGCTCGTGCCCGTCCCGCGAAATTCGGTTTCATCAGCTCCCAAAGTCTCGTCGTTGTCGGAATCCGCATAGCGGACGTAAATGCGGACATTCTTGTTGAATGCTTCTACGAAAATGCCCTGACTGGCTTCATCAAAGACGAAGTTACGCCGGCCTCGAGGCGGTGCTGATCGCGGTTGTTTCTCCACAGGGGCTCGTTCTGACTCGGGAGACCGTTCAGCAGGGCGCGCGGGCACCTTGGCCTGCCGCTCTGACTCGGGTACAGGCTGTGTGCCCATCGCGGTCGATCTCTTGCCCTGAGCCGAGTCGCTGGGACTTCGGGAGATGTTGAACACGGACTGTGTGACGAGGACCAGCACGGTGATGCAAATGGCTCCAAACGCCACGAGCAGCGTATAGCGAAGAATCTTGTTGCCGGTTTGGGCAAGTTCGACCGGCGACGGGGCGGACCTGCCCTCTTGCTGTTGCCCCTGAATCGTCATCCCGCCAGAGCCGCCGCTCACTTCCTCCCCCTTGGCGAGTTCGTTGAGGTCGACTTCGTGAAAGAGGATGTCAGGCTTCTCGGTGGGGGTGGGCGCTTCGATCTCTCGACCGCAATAGGCACACTTTACAATCTTCCCCGCATCGCGGTCCGGCGCTTGAATGATATGGCCACAATCGGCCTTGAACTCGATCATCAGCGGCCCTTCATGTCTCGACTGTCTACAGGGTCCTCGCGATCTTTACAATCTCGTAGGATTCGATGATATCGCCGGGCTTGATGTCATCAAAGCCGTCAATCTTGATGCCGCACTCGAAACCTGTTTTTACTTCTTTGGCGTCGTCCTTGAAGCGGCGCAGTGAGTGGATGTTGGCTCCATCCCGAACCACGACGCTGTCACGAATGACGCGCACTTTGTGCGTTCGCATCACCGAACCATCACGGACGAAACACCCCGCGATGGTGCCAATTTTGGAAACATTGAAAATCTCGCGCACTTCCGCAGTGCCGCGCTGTTCGATCTTCTCCTCGGGCGCCAACAGGCCCTCCAGGGCCTTCTTGATATCATCGATCAAGTGGTAGATGACCCGATACGTACGAATCTCAACGCCTTTCTGGTCTGCCAGCCGCCGCACGCTGTGCTCCGGGACAACGTGGAATCCAATGATGATGGCCCCGGAAGCCTCCGCGAGCAGCACGTCGCTCTCGATGACGCCGCCCACACCCATGTGTAATAGGTTTAGCTTGACCTCATCCGAGGGGAATTCACTGAGGGTCTTGGCCAGCACATCGACAGAGCCCTGCGTATCCGCCCTGACGATCACGTGCAGTTCGGAAACGGCTCCGGCCCCGGACCGGCCAAGGAGGTCTTCGAGGGTCTTGGGTTTGTCGATCTTGCTCAGAGAGTCACGTCGGCGTTGCGCCTTGGCCTCCTCGGCGATGTGTTCGGCGCGCTTCAGCGATTCTACGGCGAATAGTTCGTCCCCGGCGCTGGGAACCACGCTCAGACCGGCGATTTCCACCGGAATCGAAGGCCCCGCTTCTTCGAGAACGCGGCCTTGGTCATCGCTTATCGAACGTACTTTTCCAAACGCGGGACCGCAAACAATGAAATCCCCTTTTCTCAAGGTTCCGTCTTGAATCAGAATCCGCGCTGTGGGGCCGACGCTGGGCTTGAGGCGGGCCTCGATGACGCGACCGCAGGCTCGGAGCGTGGGATCAGCCTTGAGTTCAAGCAGCTCGCTGAGCGTGGCAAGATGCTCAACCAGTTCGTCAATCCCCGTGCCCTCGGTGGCGGAGGTCTTGATGACGTCTGTCGATCCGCCCCATTCCGTGGGCGCGAGATCGTGCTCCGCCAATTGGCCGTAGATCTTGTTCAAGTCGACACCGGGCACGTCGATTTTGTTCAGGGCGACGACGATCGGTACGTCGGCGGCCCGAGCGTGGTTGATTGCCTCCACGGTTTGGGGCATAACACCGTCGTCCGCGGCTACGACCAGCACCACGACATCCGTCAATTGGGCGCCCCGGGCACGCATGGCTGTGAAGGCTTCGTGGCCGGGCGTGTCCAGGAACGTTACCGCCTTGCCATCTTTCTCCAAATGATACGAGCCCAGGTGCTGAGTGATTCCGCCGGCCTCACCTGCAGCGATTTTCGAATTCCGAATCGCATCGAGGAGGCTGGTCTTGCCGTGATCGACGTGGCCGAGGAAAGTGACCACCGGCGCGCGGGAACTCTCGGCAGGCCGCTCGCGCTGAGTGAACTCTTCCCGAATGTCGGCCAGGGGACTCTTGGCGGCGACGACCGTGAGTTCGATGGCATGTTCCGCGGCCAACAACTCAGCGACTTCGCGCTCGATGGCCATGTTGATGTTCGGGAAGATCTTGAGTTCGTTGACGAATTTTGGCGTCAATTGTGCCAAGGATAGGCCCGTCGCCGAACAAAAATCCTTGAGAATGATTGGCTCGGACACTTGTGCCGTAGTGATGGTCTTGTGTTCAACCGCGCCGTGGGTCTCGCTGGCCCGGCGCTTGGCGCGCCGACCGGTGGCGCCGCGCAGTCGCTCCTGACGCTCGGCGAGGTCGCGATCGCGCCATTCTCTGATTTGTCGGCCGGCATCAGACCCGCGTTCGACTCGGCGCCCCGGGGCACGCCGCTTCTTTGCCGGTGTGGCGTCAGGAGCGGCCGGCTGCGTTCTTGAGCGTGGCCGCCGAGGCTGCTCGGTTTCGGGAATGACGGGGCTGGGGATCGAACCCGGTTTGGGCAGCCCGGTATGTCGGTAGCGCGGGCCGGAAGGGCTCAGCCCGGTTACCTCGGGCGCTTCCACCCGGATGACTCGAGGACCTTTGAGTTGCACCGGAGTGGGCACATGCTGTGGGCCGACAGGGACAATCGGTTCCGGCTCCGCTTCTTCTGTGGCAGGCTCAGCAACCGGCAGGGCTTCAGCGGCGATCCTGGGCTCTTCTTCCGAAGGGGCCGGTTCCTGCTCGCCTTCAGGTTCCTCGGTGGGTGGAATGAGGACAGGCGCTGCGGTCTCCTCGGCAACTTCGGCTTCGGACGGCGCCTCCACAACCGCCACGGCTGACTCTTGGATCGCCTCCGCCTTTGCAAGCGTTGCTATTTCGGTCGGTGCGGTCCTGACTGTGGCCACCTTGACGGGTTTATCAGCGGTTTCTTTCTTCTTGCGTGTCCGCGGGGCCGGCTTTTTGCGACGCACCGTCTCGAGATCGACCCGAGCAGCACTCTCGATGACTGCGCCGGAGACTTCCTCAGAGAACCACTCCCGGATGGTGGCGGCCAAGCCTGCCAGAACCGTGGACATGTGGTTCTTGACCACGATCCCCTCAGCCTGACACTTGGTCAGGATGGCCTTGCTGTTGACGTTCAACTCCTTGGCCAGTTCGTGTATTCGCAACTTCTCAGCCAACCGATTTCCCTTTGCAAGTGGCCTGCGCTCAGCGCAGCGGGCTACTCCGGTTCCTTCGCTTGAGCAGAATCCTCGGATTCGACCGATTCTCCAGCCTCGCCTGCCGGTGATTCCTCGATTTCAGATTGTGGGGCAGCCTCTTCGGCAGGCGCCTCAGTGTCGTCACCTTCTGAAGTGCCCAGGGCTTGGGATTCCGTGGTATCGGGACCCGAGTCTTCCGCCGCATCCTCGGCGTCTTCCTGCTCCTTCTTCGCAGCCTCCGCCTCCTGCGCAGCCAAGGCCTTGGCCGCTTCTGTTTCTTCAGCGATTCGCTTCGCGGCAGAGGTCGATGTGTCGACGATCGTTTGGGCCAGAGTTTCCTCGAGTTCCAGTTCGCCGACGAGCGGTTCGGTGCCTACCTCAGCCACGTCGCCCAGGGAGATGAGACCGAGCGTCATAACCTTTTCGACCAGCACATCGTCTACGCCGTCGATTTCCTTGAGCGTTCTCTCCAGATCATCCAGACCCTTGTTGTATTCGGCTGGGGTGAGAATGTCGATGTCCCAGCCCGTGAGCCTCGCAGCCAGGCGGACATTCTGTCCTCGCTTGCCAATGGCCAGGGACAACTGGTCTTCGGAGACGACGACCGTGGATCGACCGAATTCAAAACACAGTGCGATCTCCTGAACCTCCGCCGGCTTCAAGGCATTGCCGATCAGGATCTGGGACGATTCGTTCCACCGAACGATGTCGATTTTTTCCCCGCCGAGTTCATCGACGATGTTCCTGATTCGGCTGCCCCGTACGCCCACGCAGGCACCGACCGCGTCCACCCTCGTATCAATCGAACTGACCGCAACTTTTGTACGGTAACCCGCTTCTCGGGCCAGCGCCTTGAGTTCGATCACGCGTTCGGCAACTTCCGGAACCTCTAATTCAAACAGGCGACGGATGAAGTCCGGGTGACTGCGGGTCAATACGATTCGGACCTGATTCGGTGCTTCACGCACATCCAGAACCATTGATCTGACCCGCTCTCCTGGATGGTGCGAAGATTCGCCCGGAATCTGCTCGCTCCGCGGCAGGAAGCCTTCCGTGCGGCCGAGATTGATGATCAAGGCACTGCCCTCGTAGCGCACCACCGTGCCCGTAACGATCGTGCCGACCCGCTCGGAGAACTCCTCGTAGATGCTGCCCCGCTCCGCTTCACGAATCCGCTGGATCATGACTTGCTTTGCCGTTTGAGCCGCGATCCGACCGAGTTCTTTCATGTCGATGGGCTCGCCCTCGTAAGAAGCCGTGATTTCGCCCGAAAGCCGGTCGATGACCACTTGGCAGTTTTCCGTCGGACCGAAGCTCTTGTTCGCGGCGGAGACCATCGCGAGTTCGAGATCCTCGAAGACGCTGTCCTTGTCGATGTTCTTGTCGCGACTGATCGCGTCAACAATGCGCAATAAATCAGAGTTCATCGAGCGGACCTTCCCTGACGAGCGGCACCAGACACTTCGCCTGTGGCCTCGTTTTCTTCCATAGCGACATCACCCAAACACAGGGCAGGCTTGGCGGCCTGCCAACGCACAAACAACAAAAAAGTGAGCCCGCATACGGCCCACTTCGCCAAACGACCAAGCTACACCTGCGGTAAACGATTCAGTTCAACGCCGACCTCCCGCTGAGGGCGACAGACTGAGGCACTGCTCCGGAGCATCGCACCCGCCGGACGAACATCAGTAACTTGTCCTGTTGGACAGGTGCATGAAATCAAGCCCCGACACGAACAACAATGCGATTACGCCACCAGGCATCGTCGCGATCGGCCAGACCTTGGCCTTTCGCAAGTTTTAATCCGACACCCGCCCACAGGCCGGAAAAGACCTGCCCATAGTCCATCTATCGACATACCAAGCACTGGATCCGAAGCAGAGGTCACTCCATCTATCCTTCCGCCGTTGCCACAAGACAAAGGCGGGCAACGACATAGAAAAACAGACACACTCAAATCGTCTTGGCGGCCGCCCGTTAAGAGCGCATGAGCTTGACAGGCAAGAACTTGCGCCACGAACGGTGATCTACGACGGTAAACGGCGCACAACCCATTCGTTGCATGCCGGAACTCGCCCAACACTACGTGCATTATATGTGTGTG
>JADFJZ010000070.1 GCA_022565195.1 Planctomycetota bacterium
GCCTGCTGACAGCCTGTGTGGCTGCGCTGGGTTTGCTCGTCAGCACCAGCGCGCTTCTGGACTTTAAGGCGTCGAGGGCGCTTTATACTTTCCGAGAGAAACTCCAGCAGAGCCAATGGGACGCCGCGACCACAGATGTGGAGTTCGCCCGCCGCTACCGGCTGAATCCAAGCCGCAAGCTCACTGCATACTACGAGCAAGCGTGGTGTCATTTGCGGATCGCCGAAGCAGCAACGCAGGATTTCCTGACGCGTGCCCAAGCTGAAGCCGATCCACAGAATCCCACGCCCACCGAGCAACTGTTGTCGGTTGGGCAAGAAGCTGTGACGCAGGCAAGCAGAGTCCTCGACCTGGTTGATCAGTTCTCCCAACAGACGACACAGTATTACGGCGCGTACCGGCTCGCCGGCGGGGCGCTCCAACTGATGCGGCGTGTGGCGCTCGCCACGGGCGATCTGGCGCGGGCAGAGCAATACCGGCAGGCTGCGCTGGCTACGCTTGCGAAAGAGCATGAGCGGCGGCCCTATGATGCGGGCTTGGTGGGGCACATCCTCGAACTCTCAGGCGAACTCAGAGTGCGCGAGGTTGTCCAGCTCATTTGCCCGCCCATGCAGTATCACCAGGTCGATGAGCGATATTACCAATTGGTCCAAGAAATGGCACAGCGCCCAAGTTTCAACACGGAATTTCAGCCGATCCTCACCGAAGCGCTGGCGACGCTAATTGCCCAGCCGGCGGGCAACGCACCGGTCCGCTATGCAGCCCAGAAACTTCGAATCGCAGCTTGGGTTGCCGCAGGCAGGGGGGAATTCGCTGATGGGCGCGCCTACGCACGCAACGCCTTGAACCTGGCAGAGAAGGAGCGCGAGAGGTTCCCCATCGCGTATGCCATCGCCTACCGCGAACTTGCCCATTTCACTTTTCTGGATAACCCCCACGATCCGCAAGCAGCCGTTGAGATCGCCCTCGAAGGCATGTCGCTGCTGCCCGCGTCGCACGAGGCAGAGCCGGTGAGGATGCGGATGCGCGAAAGGTTAGTGATGTATCACCTCGCGGCCGGCAAGGAGCAGACCGCGCTCGATCTCATCGTCGGGCGCGATCAACTCAAGCCGGAAGCCATGCGGGCGGGGATGGCTTCTCGGTATCTGTCGCTGTGCCGGTTGCTGTCCTCCTTTGATGCGCCGCGCAGGCCGGACTATCTCCCGGCGCGCCTGGATCGATTCGATGAGTTGTGTCAGACGAGTCAAGTGGCGCCGCAAATCAAGCCCGTTGCGGCCATGCTCAAGGCTAATCTGGCCATGCAGGCCGGAGATCTGTCGGAGTGTGTAAAGCACTGGGAAGACGCAATTGCGAAGGGCGCCAGTCCGGCACAGATCCTCGTGCAGGCTGAAAATGCAGCGAAAGAGCATCCGCAAAACGAGGCGCTCAACCGGTTTCTCCTGGAACTGAGAATCCAGTTGACGGGTCCCGGTTTGCTCGATGCCGGTCAGTGACTCAGGTTCGCTCCGCGCTCCAACTCACTAACCTCGCGATACACTCTCGCAGTCTCCCGGGCCATCTCGCTGAGTGAGTGCTTGTTCTTGCAGTGCTCCAAGGCCCTGCTGGCCAGCAGGCGGGCGGCGGCGCGGTCCCTGAGCAGTTGGCGAATGGCCCCGGCCAGTGCTTCGGATGAAGGGTCCGGGCGAACCAGGACGGTGCGGTCATCGATCACGAAGTCTGAATTGGGCATGGCTCCGGTCACGGCGGCCATGCCTGCTGCCAAGGCGTGCAGCAGCCGAACATCGACGCGGTCAACGTCACCCGGGACGACAAAAATATCAGCGGCCCGCATGGCGGCGGACCAATTCGTAAGCGGCAAGCCGATGGTGACGTGCTTGATCAAGTTCTCCTTCTCGACCAACTTTCGCAAACGTGATTCCATGCGCCCCTTGGCGACCAGAAACAGCATCAGATCGTGCTTTTCGGTGACGAGGATCTTGGTCGCTCGAATGAGCCGATCGACACCCGTCGAAGACTCGAATGCCGACATGCACAGCATCGTCGGGATGCGGTCCTCGTGATCAAAGCAGGTCGGCGCCGACGCCGGCAGCAGACCGGGCCTGACCAGCGCAATGTCCTCCGCATCCAGCAAGTGACGCTCGCAGGCCGCCTCGAGCAGTGGCTTGCTCGCGGCGATGAGCTTCTTCATGCGACCGAAGACGCCCGAATCTTTGGGGTGCAGGTCTTCGGAGCCCAACAAGTGCCCAACCAGTGGCCGTCCAGTCTCCAATGCCAATTCATCAGCCAATCCGAACGATCGGCTCGTGATCGCATGGATCACCGTGGGCGGTTGGGGTTTCAATTCGCCGAGGATCTGCTGGACAGTCCGATCGCGCATAGGCCAGCGCAATCGCGGATGCTCGATCACCCGCACCGGACCCAGCGACAGTCGCCGCGCCGCGCTGGCCGGCGTAATGAGAATGACCTCGCTGACAAAATCAAGCAAGCCGACCGACAGATGCTCGATGACGGGGCCCAGGCGGTCGAAGGTCCGCTGATCGATCACCAGGGCAGCCCTGAATGCTCCGGTATCTTCATTGGCCATCGTTTCCTCGCTTGATCAACCCATATTTCTCATGTTGTTCTTGCCACGAAGACACAAAGGCACCAAGAATTGGAAATGGAGAAGGGAAAATGAAGAATGGAAAAAGGAGAAACAGCTTCCACTTCAAGCAAACAATCCCGAACTTTGCCTTTGCTTTCCCGTTCTTCATTCTCCATTCTCCATTTCTTTCCTTCGTGTCTTGGTGCCTTCGTGGCTAGAAATCCGGGTTCAATGCGACTTGCCTTCCAGCCAGTTCCGACCCCAACACGTATCAACGGCCAGAGGCACCTTCAGCGGCAGGGCGCTGCACATTTGCTCCCGTATCTTCTCGGCTTCACACGCTGCGCTGTCCTCATGCACCTCGAACACGAGTTCGTCGTGTACTTGAATGAGCATTCGAGGTCCGGCGGGATCCTCCTTGATTCGATCATGCACGTCGATCATGGCCTTCTTGATGAGATCGGCGGCGGAACCTTGCAACACCGTGTTGACCGCCAGACGCTCTCCCAGCATTCTCTGCTGTCGGTTGCGTGATTGCAATTCCGGCACGGGCCGGCGGCGGCCCAGGATCGTCGTGGCAAATCCCGTCTGTTTGGCCTTGTCGATGCACTCGTCGATGAACAAGCGAATGCCGGGGTAGCGCATGAAGTACATGTCGATGAAATTCTGGGCCTCCGGCACAGACATGCCCGTGGTGCGGGACAGGCCGTAGGCCGACTGCCCGTAAATGATGCCGAAGTTGACCGCCTTGGCCTGACTTCTTTGCTCGGCCGTGACTTCTGCCGCATCGACTCCGAAGACCTGCGCTGCCACAAACCGGTGGATGTCTTCATTGCGCTCAAACGCGGAAACCAACGCGGCGTCTTGACAATAATGCGCCAGCAAACGCAATTCGACCTGCGAGTAATCCGCCGTCAGCAGCACATGATCCGGCTTGCCGGCGACGAAGGCCTTGCGGATCTGCCGGCCCAGAGCGGTCCGAATCGGGATATTCTGCAGGTTGGGGTCGTTGGATGCCAGCCGACCCGTGACCGCACCGATCATGTTGTAACTGGCGTGTACTCTTCCGGTTTTCGCGCAGACCATCCTGGGCAATGTATCGACATACGTGCTCTTCAGCTTGCTCAACTCGCGGTACTGCAACACTAACTCCGGCAGCGGATGGTCCGTCTCCGCCGCCAGCGTGCCCAGGGAATCCGCGTCCGTGCTCCGGCCGGTCTTGGTCTTTCGGACCACGCGGAGCCCCTGTTCATCAAAGAGCACTTCCGCCAGTTGCTTCGTGGAATCGATATTGAAGTTGCGGCCGGCCTCTGCGTAAATCTGCGCGGTAACTTCAACACGCTGGCGCTCAAGATCCTTTCCCATTTCAAGCAACAATGGAACGTCCAGGGCGACTCCGTTACGCTCCATTTGTGCGAGAACCTGAACCAGACGCATCTCGGTTTCCGCAAACAGCGGCAAGAACGACGATTCATCGAGCTGGGGTCGCAGCGTTTCATAAAACCGCCACGTGAAATCCGCATCCTCCGCCGCATAGTCACAAACACGCGTAATATCGACGTTGTCGATGGTAATTTGCTTCTTGCCCTTACCAATCAAATCGGAAATCGGAATCATGGTATGGTCGTACAATTCCCGAGCCAGCCAGTCCATGGAGTGCGATCGACGCAGCGGATCGAGCAGGAAACTGGCCACCATCGAATCAAACAGCTCGCCCACGACGGCGATTCCCGCCTCCGCCAGCACGATCAAATCGTATTTGATGTTTTGGCCGCACTTGGCGACTGCCGCGTCTTCAAACATCGGCCGCAGCGCGCGAACAACATCCTCCTGAGGCAAAGTGTCGCCGCCAACGCCACGTACGGGGACGTAAAACGCTCTGCCAGCCTCCCAGCTAATCGAGATGCCGACGAGATTGGCTGCGACTGGATTGAGGCTGGTCGTCTCGGTGTCGAAAGCGAAGATCTTTTGCCGCCGCAGTTGCCCAACGAGCGCTGCCAGCTTCTCGGGAGTGTCAACCAGTACGTATTCGGTATCAATGGCGGCTGGACTCGGGGCGACGCTGCGTTCGGGCGGTGTTTCACGTGTCGTGCCCCCGTGATCCACTATTAAGTCGAGTTGTTCCAAAAGGCGTGTGAAGCCCAGCTCCCTGAAGACGGGCTTGAGTTCCGCAAAATTCATCGCCGAAACCCTGGCCTGTTCGAGGTCGAACGCCACCGGCAGATCAGCCCGCAAGGTCACGAGTTTGCGGGTGGTCGCCAAATGCGGCGCGTAGGCTTTGACTTTCTCGCTCATCTTCGGCGTCAATTCGTCGGCATGTTCAATGACAGCCTCCGCGGTGCCGTACTTGGCAATGAGCTTTGCTGCCGTCTTGATTCCGACGCCGACGATGCCCGGAATGTCATCGACGTTATCACCCATGAGGCTCTGAATCTCGATGGCCTTCTCGGGCAGATAGCCTTTGGAGGCTTCAAGGGCGGCCGCGTCGATTACGGCGTCTTTGGCAGGATCGTAGAGCTTCACTCGTTCGCTGATGAGCTGCTCAAAATCTTTGTCTTTGCTGACCAGAAACGTCTCAATACTTTGCTTCTCGAAGCGCCGCGCCAGAGTCGCCAGTATGTCATCGGCTTCATAGTTCGCGACGGACAATACAGGCATGCCGATCGCTTTCAGTGACGCGACGATGCGCTCGATCTGGGGCGGCAAATCATCCGGCGGCGGCTCGCGTGTCGCTTTGTATTCCGGGTAGATCTCGCGCCGCGATTTCGCCGAATCGATTGAATCAATGGCCATTGCAAAATAAGTCGGTTTTCGGTCTTTGAGCAGGTTGAAGAGCATGGAAAAGAAGACGTAGGTGGCCCGCGTCGGTTCGCCGGAGGGGCTCGTCAAATCGCGAAATGGGGCGTAGTAGGCGCGATAAATCTGTGCATGGCCGTCAAGGAGGTACAGCGACTCGGGCATGAGGGCATCGTACTTCAGATCATTGCAGTGCTCAACTCCCACCGGCCTAGGGCCGATGAGAATGCCGGGCAAGTTGTTCGGAAGCTCAGAGGCGAGGTGCTGCATGTCGGACTTTGAGGAAATGACCTTCGAGACTTTTCCGGAAGCTCTGGTCGTCGGCGTGCAGTCTGAGAAATTGGACTACATGGTGCTCGACAAACTGGAGCGCCGCATTACCGCCCAGGCGACCATGGCGGGCAAGTTCAACGTCATACTCGATCTCGGGGAGGTTGAGTTCATTCCCAGCATGCTCATGAGCGTGTTGGTCAAGACGCTCAAGCGCCTCGGCGATCAAGGTCGTAAATTCCTTCTCGTCGGCATGAATCGCCACATTCGGGCGTCTTTGAAACTGACGCGAATCGACGTCTTGTTCGACCTCCACGATTCCGTCAACGCCGCGCGCACGGCTCTGGGTGCGGGAGTATGTCCGTAGCCACGCTGGCCAATCCCCACTATTCCAGACTTCACTTCCGCACGCGGCAGATCCCTCGCACCGATCGGAAAAGCCGCTAAACACGACCGTATTCCATTGACCCGCATCGGCAGCGTCGATAGCATGGCAGTAGTATCGATTCTGGGGATGATGCTGGTCGAGGGAAGCAAACATGAAGCACACCGCCTTGTTCTTATCATTGTGCGTGGTTTTTGCGGCAACCACGGCCTCCGCCGATACGTTCATCGAGTCGAAGCGCCTCAGTCAATTCAAACAAGCCGGTCTGATTGCCGGCATCCCAAGTATCGTGAACGTGGTCGAGTATGGCGACGCCGAGATCGTAACGGAGATCATCGGGGACATGCAGGATCAGATATTGTATCCCGTCTTCGAAGTGATCAATCGGAGGGCCATGCTGCTGACGTCCCTCAGCGATCCGGACGCGCTTCGAGATCTGGCCAGGGATATCAATGGCGGGGATCGGCATTTGACCCAGATGTTTTCCGATGCGATGGAGGGTATTCCGCTCACGTCCCTGGCGTTTCTTGGCGGAAAGTTGCTCATGTTCAGCACCGCGCCCATTGGCGATATCGATGCGCCGGCGGGCGTATTGATTTTGGGAACCTATTTCGACGATGACTTCGCGAAACAAATCAATCGACTGTCGGGAACCGACGTATCGTTTATGTCGGCCGAAAAGATCATTGGATCGTCTCTGGATACGGAGGCACGCTCCGAGCTATCCGAATTGTTGCAGCAAAACGAACCGTCACTGGGGAATACCGATGATTACTCACTGGAAACCGACCAATACATGTTGCGGGTGAAACCGATGACCAATTTCGACGGTGAGCCGATAGGGCGCATCGTAACGCAATTTTCGTTGGCGAAACCGGAGATAGTCGTTCGCAAGATACAATTCTTGGTTCTTGCAATTGGGGTGATCATTCTGCTCGTATCGATCGGCGCGGCATATTTTTTGGCCAGATCGATCGTCGAACCGATCAAGGAAATGGT
>JADFJZ010000071.1 GCA_022565195.1 Planctomycetota bacterium
TCAAGTCAAGATCCTCCGCGTCGATCCCGTCGATCGCAAGATCGGCCTGAGCAAGAAGCGTGCGGAGTGGGCCGCTGAAGATGCCGAGAGTGAGGATGCGATGGACGCGCAGGCCGCCAAGAAGGAGCGTCGCGGCGGCCTGGTGGGATCCGCCGAAATCGGTACGGATCTGATCTCGCGCGAATTGCTGAACAAGCCAGAACCGGAGTCGGGCGGCGAATCCTCTGATGCCGAATCACCCGCAGTCGCCGACCCCGCGCCCAAAGCCGCTCCGGAAGCCAAAGTCGAACCCGAAGCTGCCGTGGAATCCGAAGCCGAAGCTACCACGGAATCCGATAACAATGCCGGAGATCAAACGGCGTAGCTCCGGGGCCTGGAATGGAGGGTCGTTTTTGCCTGCCGGCGCCTCGGGCCGGTGTGGTCCGGTTAAGCGGCGCTAATCAAGCCGCCGGCTGGAGATGTCGATTAAGATTCCGTCGTTGTCCTTGTGTGGCATGCTCGAACGGAAGGGGCGCCCAGTCATCGCTGTCGAAGCCGGTTTACAACACTACCTCAAGCAGATCAACGAGGCGCCTCTGCTCACGCCCGAGGAAGAACGGGAGTTGGGCGAGACCATCCAGCGATCGATCGAGCTCGACGAGCTCTTCGGCGAAGGAAAGGCGACGCTGGCCGAGAAAGAGGAAGCCGAAGCGGAATCGCAGCGCGCCCGTGATCGAATGATCCGATCCAATCTGCGACTCGTCGTCAACATCGCCAAGAATTATGCCAATCGCGGCATGCCGCTCAGCGACCTCATCGAGGAGGGCAATCTCGGATTGCTTCGCGCGGTCGAGGGCTTCGATCCCGATCAGGGCACGCGCTTCAGCACCTATGGATCCTGGTGGATCAAGCAGGCCATCAAACGCGCGTTGATCAACGCGGTGCAACCGATCCACATTCCCGCCTACATGGTGGACATGATCGCGCGCTTCAAACAGGCCCAGGAAACATTCATCGGGCGGGAGGGCCGGCAGCCGGATCTCAAGGAGCTGGCCGTCGAAATGAGCATCCCCGAACGCAAGGTGCGCATCATCAAGCGGGCCGTCAAGGCCTTCAGCTCACCCACTCAGTCGGGAGACGCCGAAACCGGACTGCCCTTGGCAGAGGTTTTGGCGGACACGCGCGGCCCCAAGCCGGGCGATGCCGTTTTCACCAACTCCGAAAACAAGATGCTGCAACGACTCCTCGATCAGATCGATCCCCGCGAAGCTGAAATCCTCCGACTGCGTTATGGCCTGGAAGAGGGTGAACCCATGACGCTCAAGGACATCGGCAAGAAGGTCGGCCTGACCCGCGAACGCGTCCGCCAAATCGAGCACGAAGCCCTCCGGCGGCTCAACCAACTCGTCGGCCAGAATCTCGACTGATTGCGAACAACGACTTGAAGTCGTCCGCGAACCCCGGATTCAGCGCGCCGCTGGAAAGACGCCACAACGGCGATTCCACCGAATCATCGAGCGCAAAAAAATAGGCCCGCCGGGGTGGAGCGGGCCTTGGGGGAATCGGTCCCCGGGGTGAGGGACCGATGAGTGGGTGAATCAGCTTCGCATTCTGTTTCGCGTGTTTTCGGCTGTCAGAGCCAAACGACAGGACAAGAATCAATCCTTATGCAGGCCAATTCTACACGTGTATCGCTCGCATGTCAATAGCGATTGTCCAGCTCCCCTGAGCCCGTAACTCTTTAGGATGTAATTCCTTATGACGGCTACTGCGCATTGTGTAGCACCTTTCAACGGTACAATCACGACTGCGCCATGTGTGGGGTCTGTTCTGATCATTTCTTCTTCGCGAGCTTGATCTTGATGCGCGCCCGGCGCTTCATCAACTCACGCCGTTGAGCGTCTTCGAGCGTTCTTTCGCCAGGCTGCGCCAAGTCTGCCAATTCCTGTTTCGCCTCGGCGGGATCAATATCCTCGGCGGCCAGGGCGCGCTCGGTCAGAATGGTGACTTCGTTACCAATGACGTGAGCGAACCCGCCGTCCACGTAAAACCGCTGCGTGCCTTGTTCCGTCGTCACGCGCATCTCGCCGATGCCCAGCTTGCAGAGCAACGGCGCCCGGTTCAAAAGAATTCCGACTTCGCCGTCATGCGCAGTAAACACCACTTGTTCCGCGTGAACGTCAACCATCGCCGCCTCGGGCGTGATCAACTGACAATGAAACGTCTTGTTGCCGGCCATGATGGTGTCCTAGCTTTCTGCCATCTTTTTTGCTTTTGCTTCGGCTTCTTCAATCACGCCGACATACATGAAGGCCTGCTCCGGCAGGTGGTCCCATTTTCCATCGCACAGTTCCTCGAAACTGCGGATCGTATCCGCCAGCGAGACATTACTGCCCTCGAAGCCCGTGAACTGCTCGGCCACATAGAACGGCTGCGACAGGAAGCGCTCGATCTTGCGGGCCCGGGCGACGGTCAGCTTGTCTTCTTCGCTCAATTCGTCCACGCCCAGAATCGCGATGATGTCCTGCAAGTCCTTGTAACGCTGCAAAATCTGCTGCACGCGGCGGGCCACGCCGTAGTGACGCTCGCCGATGAAGTTCGGATCCACAATGCGGCTGCTCGAGGCCAGCGGATCGACCGCCGGATAGATGCCCTTCTCGGCGATGCTGCGCTCCAGGTTCACCGTGCTGTCCAGGTGCGTAAACGCGGCCGCCGGGGCGGGATCGGTGTAGTCGTCGGCTGGAACGTAGATCGCCTGGATACTCGTCACGGCACCGGCCTTGGTGGACGTGATGCGCTCCTGCAAGTCACCCATTTCCGTCGCGAGCGTCGGCTGATAGCCCACGGCCGACGGCATGCGCCCCAGCAAAGCCGACACTTCCGAGCCCGCTTGCGAGAAACGGAAGATGTTGTCAATGAACAGCAGCGTATCCGCACCGGTCTCATCGCGAAAATACTCCGCCATGGTCAGGGCGGACAACGCCACCCGTAAACGCGCGCCCGGCGGCTCATTCATTTGGCCGAAGACCATGACGGTCTGATCGAGCACGCTCTTGCCCGTATCGCCGATCTTGGCTTCCTGCATTTCGAGCCACAGGTCGTTGCCTTCACGCGTGCGCTCGCCCACGCCGGCGAAGCAGGAATAGCCGCTGTGGAAACGGGCCAATCGGGCGATCAATTCTTGAATGATCACGGTCTTGCCCACGCCGGCACCGCCGAACAGGCCGGCCTTGCCGCCGCGAACCAGCGGGCACAGCAGGTCGATGACCTTGATGCCGGTCTCGAACATCTCGGTCTTGGGGATGACTTCGGCGATGGTCGGCGCCTTCCGATGAATGGGGCGGAACTCGGTGGCCTTCACTTCGCCGCGGCCGTCGATCGGCTCGCCGATCAAGTTGAACACTCGGCCCAGCGTGACCTCGCCGACGGGGACGGTGACCGGAGCGCCCGTGTCCAGGACGCGCGTCCCGCGTGTGAGCCCGTCGGTCGAATCCAGCGCGATGGCGCGAATCTGGCCGCCGCCCAGGTGCTGGGCGACCTCGCACCACAGCGTGGAGGTGCTGGTCTTGCCCAGGACCGTGCGTTCGATTTCCAGCTTCAGGGCATGGTAAATCGCCGGCAGCCGGGCTTCGTCAAACTCCGCGTCCAGGATCGAGCCGATGACCCGTGTCACTTTTCCGTAGTTGCCTTCAGAGACCATTGCTTACTCACCTCTTATGAGATTGCTTCAACACCGCCGATAATATCAAGCAGTTCCATCGTGATCTGTGTTTGCCGCGCCCGGTTGTAGGTGCGCGTGAGAATCTTGATCATGTCCTTCGCGGCGTCACTGGCAGCCTTCATCGCCACCATGCGGGCGATTTGCTCGCTGACCGCCGCATCCGTGAAGCACTGAAAAAGCCGCGTGCGCACGCTCGCCGGAAGAAGTTCCGCCAGAAGCGCCTCGGGCTCCGGCGAGAAATCGTATTGCACGCCGCCCGCACTGCCAGCCGACTCCTCGGTGTCGGCCTGAGCCTGCATGGGCAGCAATTCAATGACCGTCGGCACTTGCCGGGCGACGGACTGAAATTTCATATACACCACGTACACCGAATCCAACTCCCGCCGGGAGAAACGGTCGATGAACTCGTCGGCCAACACTTCGACTTCCTCGAAGCGCACCTTGTCTTCCAAGTGCGTGTAGCTCTTGCGGATTTCGCGGCCAAGAAAGCGGAAGTAGTTGATGCCTTTCTTGCCGGAGACGTCCAGTTCCATCTCCGAGTTCTTCTCCGACTCTCGAAGACGGTTCAGACCGGCCTCCAGCAGGCGGCCGTTGTAGCCGCCGCAGAGCCCGCGATTGGAGGTCAGCACCAGCACGCCGCAACGTCCGCTTACCGGCTCGCTGCGCAACAGCGGGTGATCCACGTCGGTTACTTGGCGGGACAACTGCGTGACCAATTCAGTGAGTTTCTCAGTATACGGCTGAGTCGCCGTTGCGCGATGCATCGTTTTCTGGAACTTCGCCGTCGCAATCAACTGCATGGTGCGCGTGATCTTCTCGATGCCGGTCACGGCCTTGCGGCGTTTGACTAGTGTTTTTGCGTTCGCCATTGCAATATTCTCAACGAGCCGCAGGCTTCAGCCTGCGCGACTTTTGAGACCGATTAGCGTTTTCATTCTCTGTACGTTCGCGCGGGCTGAAGCCCGCGGCTCGTTGATTCTCCCACTGCGGTCATCCACCCAAGTCGGGTTTGAATTTACCCAACACGTCTTTCAACTGAGCGTCTATTTCGTCGGTGATGTTGCCGGCCTTCCTCAAGGCCTCGACCACTTCCGGGAACTCGTCGCGGAAGTGTTTCAGCATCGCCTCTTCAAAGGCGGCGATCTGGTTCAAAGCCACGTCGTCCATGAAACCGTTCGAAGCGGCATAGATACTAATCACTTGATCGATCACGTCGTACGGTTTGTATTGAGGCTGCTTGAGCAGCTCGACCATGACCCTTCCGCGATCCAATTGCTTTTGCGTGGCGACGTCAAGGTCGGTGCCCAACTGGGCGAAGGCCTCGAGGTCACGAAAGGCCGCCAGGTCCAGCCGCAACGAGCCGGCGATCTTCTTCATGGCCTTGATTTGAGCGTTGCCGCCCACGCGCGACACGCTGATGCCGACGTTGACCGCCGGCCGCACGCCCGCGAAGAACAAATCAGGCTCCAGATAGATCTGCCCGTCCGTAATCGAAATCACGTTCGTCGGAATATAGGCGGCCACTTCGCCTTCCTGCGTCTCGATGATCGGCAACGCGGTAATCGAGCCGCCCGTTCCGGCTTTGACGCGAAGCTCGTGCTGATCCTTGTCCGGCATGGCCGCCAGATCATGCTCAGCCTCCTCAAGTCCCGGCACGCCGATGTACGCCTTGCCGTTCACGCCGTCGCAGGTGGAATCGGGCGCGTTTCGCTTGCAAATGAATCGCTCCTCCGCCAGTTTGCACGCCCGTTCGAGCAGGCGGCTGTGCAGGTAGAACACGTCGCCGGGGTAGGCCTCGCGCCCGGGCGGGCGACGCAGCAGCAGCGACAACTGGCGATACGATGCGGCTTGCTTGGACAAGTCGTCATAAACCACCAGCGTGTCCTTGCCTTGTTCGTAGCAGAAATACTCGGCCATGGTGCAGCCGGCATAGGGCGCGATGTATTGCGAGGGTGCGGACGAAGACGCGCCGGCCTGCACGACAATCGTGTAGTCCATAGCCCCGTATTTCTGGAGCGTCTCGACGACGGCCGCCACGGTCGATTCTTTCTGCCCGATGGCGACGTACACGCAAATGACCCCGTTGCCTTTCTGGTTGATGATGGTATCGATGGCGATGGCGGTCTTGCCGGTCTTGCGGTCGCCGATGATCAATTCGCGCTGCCCGCGCCCGATCGGGATCATCGAGTCGATGGCTTTGATGCCGGTTTGCATCGGCACGTTCACCGGCTGGCGGCCGGCGATGCCGGTGGCTTTCTTTTCCAGCGGCAGGCGGTGTTGCGTGTCGATCACGCCCTTGCCGTCCAGCGGATTGCCCAGCGGATCGACGACTCTGCCGAGCAGGGCTTCGCCCACCGGCACGCTCAGCAATTCACCCGTACGCCGAACTTGATCGCCTTCCTTGATGCCCAGATAGTCGCCCAGGATCACCGCGCCGATCGAATTCTCATCGAGGTTGAACACTTGCCCCGCCGCGCCGTTCTCGAACTCCAGCAGTTCGCTGGCCATGGCGTTGCTCAGTCCGTAGATCTGGACGATGCCGTCGCCGACCTCCAGCACTTTGCCGATCTCCGCAACGTCGATCTCGCTGCGATACTGCTCGATCTCTTGCTTGATGACCGACGAAATTTCATCCACTTTGAACTTCATGACACGTTCCTTCGATAAATACTTTCACCGCAGAGCATGAAAGAGAAAAGAGAAAAGAGAAAACAAAGACGCACCTTCGAGAACAGGTCGTTTATTCTTGAATTGACGCATCGTTTTCCTTCTTCCTTCTTCCTTTTTCTCTTTTCTCTTTTCTCTTTCTTTGCGATCTCTGCGGTTAGTATTCTTCAGTATTTCGTTGCGCCCTCGAACAACTCGGTACCCGCGTGGATGTGTTGTTGCGCATGTTCCAGAAGCCTCTCCTGGAAGCGGCGCAACTGCCGGGCCACGCTCATGTCGATTTGCTCGTCGCCCACGCGGACGATCAGGCCGCCGAGAAGCGCCGGCTCGACATGCTCCGCCAGCCGCACCGTGCGGCCGGTGCGGCTTTCCATCAATTGCTGCAGGCGGGTCCGCATCACCTCGGAAAGCGGTTCCGCGGCGCTGACGTGTACCTCCACGATGGCCTGCTGTTCAAGCGTCAGTTCGTGATACAGGCGCTGCACTTCGCCCACGATCTCCAGGCGGTCTTTGTTGTTCAAAATGTGCAGCGTATTGAGCAAGAGTGCGCTCATCCGGCCCTGGAACATCACGTCCAATGATTCGCGACGCTGGTCCGGATCGATCACAC
>JADFJZ010000072.1 GCA_022565195.1 Planctomycetota bacterium
TACGCAGGCCGCGGAGGGCGATCGCATGTTGGAGTTTTCTAATCTTCGATGGCCCGGGTACGCGTATTCTCGCCGCGGGCGTCGTCTTCGCGGACGGACGTCCGGGCGGCCACTTCAGCGGAGCCGGTTCGTCGTCCGGCTTCAGTGGGTACACGGGGCGCCCCGAGGTGCGTTCGGATGCTCAGGACCTGCGTCCGCATGAGATTTGCAGCAGCGTTCGTTCATTTTCTGTGAGAATCGACGATTTCGGGCTGTGGCAATCCAATCTCGGACTGAGACAACAAGTTGTGTTGCAACGGCATCGGTCCACTCGTTATAATCTGGAGAGTCGCATAGTGAGCCAAACCAGCTTGGCTGTGACTTGTTGCTTTCAACAGGCCGTGCGACCGATCGGGTTCCTGTGCCGGTTGGTGTCACGCCGTTCATCTCTGCATCGAAGGAGGCCGACCCAGTGCCGGAGCTGTCACGGATTATGTTCATTCTGACGCCTGCGATGTGCGTTCTGGCCGCGGCGGTGATCGCCCAGCAGTCTGAAGAGGCTAGGTCATCCGTTGTGCCATCAAATGGTTACGCGGAGTTTGCTACGCTGCCAGAAAGCAGCGGGGGCGAATTTGAAGCAGCTTTCTTGCCCCTGGCGGACGATTCGGAGGCCGCTCGTTTCGTGTCCGGCGGCAATCCCGCTTGCGGTCCCGACGCAGGCCCGTGCAGCGAGGCGAACGGCTCGCCGGGCTGCGACGACACGGAGTGCTGCAACGCCGTCTGTGATCTGGATCCTTTCTGCTGCGACGTGGAGTGGGACGAGTATTGCGCCGGTCCGAACGAATTCGTGCCGGGCGCCTCGTGCAGCGAGGCGTGCATCGAGCCGGGGCAACCGTGCGCCGAACTTCCGCCGGGAACGGTTGATATCGCCGTCAGCCGGATCGGGATATCCGGAGCGGGTTTGCACGATTTTAAGGAGTACGGCGTCGACGGCGATATCGCGGCATTTGCCGGCGCCACCACGTCCTGCAATCTCGGAAACGAACCGGCCGATTGGTTTCACAACGGAAACGACGAAGGCGACACGAGCCTCCACCCGCTCATCGCCCAGCAACTCTACCGTTTATCGCCGAACGGCAAACAGTTCGAAATGATCGGAATGAGCTGGCTGAAACATAGTTTCTGCGCCCTGAGCGAGTTCACCTGTGGCAACTGTCAAGCGACCAATTGCTCGACGTTGGGCATCGGATGTGCGGATACCTATACGGCGGCGCGCAACGGTTTGACGAACCTCGGTCCGCGCGGTACCATCGATCCGCTGGGCGCATTGTCCGAGCCCGACGGACCTGGAACGCACACGCATCCGCAACCAACGCCATCGGGGAATGGGACCATTGCCGGCCGGTTACAGTTACACACGGGTGATCTGGACATCCCAGGAGCGGCTTACTTCTTCGAAGTTCAGTACGTCACGCACGACGAACCGATCTCCTTACGCCACAACAATGCCTCCTGGATTCAGGTAGCGATGCCGAGCGGGCCCGAATTCATGGGGGACATTCTCAGCCTCGACGTGATGCGCATGGAGCAGATCGCCCTCCGAGCATGGCAGGAAAACGATGCGGAGGTCGTGATCGTGCCTGTTGAGGACGAGCAGGGCGGTCGCTTCCACCTGGCGTATCGAGTGAGCGACAACGGCGATGGGACCTGGCACTACGAATATGCCCTGCACAATATGAACTCGCAATTGGCCGCCAGAGGGTTCGAGGTGCCGGTGCCGGACAACGTCGTCGTGTCCGGCATGGGATTCCATGACGTCGACTACCACAGCGGAGATGGAGATCCTGCCACGGGCGGCGGCGGCAATTACGACGGCACGGATTGGCCTGTTACGAACGGCGCCGGCACGCTGTCCTGGGACATGCAGGTCGTCGGTGACTATGACAACTCAAATGCGCTGCGCTGGGGCACGACCTATAATTTCCGCTTCGACGCCAACACGCCCCCCGAATCGGTGGTGGTCGCTATCAAGCATTACAGGCCGACGCAGGGGCCGGACTCGATCGCCGCCACAACGCTGGGACCTTCGCCCGATGTCTCCGATTGCCCCAATGAATGTTCCGGCCACGGCATCTGCGAGTCGGGCTCGTGTGTTTGTGACGCGGGCTGGGACGGCTCGGATTGTTCGATCCCGATTTGCGAGACGCCCTGCCAGAACGGTGGCACCTGCACGGCCCCGAATACCTGTCAGTGCGCTTCAGGCTGGGAGGGCGGTGATTGTTCGATTCCCATCTGTACGGATCCCTGCCAGAACGGCACGTGTACGGCGCCGGACACGTGCCTCTGTCTTCCGGGGTGGGGTGGACCGGTTTGCGAAGATGCGGTTTGCGATCCGCCCTGCGTTCATGGTACCTGCGTAACGCCCGATGCGTGTGAATGTAACTTCGGTTGGGAAGGCCCGGACTGCAGCACGCCGACTTGCCCAGCGGACTTCCACGGCGACGGAATCGTCGGTGCGTTCGAATTGGCCTCTCTGCTCGGGGCGTGGGGCTCCTGTGTCGGCTGCCCGCAAGACCTGGACGGCGACGGCACCGTCGGCGCGCTCGACCTGGCGCTTCTGTTGGGTGCATGGGGTCCATGTTCCTAGGCGCGCGGATCCGTTGCAATCTGTCAGGGTCGTTTCGGGAGGTGGACGGCTGGCGCAGATGCAAGGCGCGCGGGTATGCATCAATAGGCGCGCTTGAGACGAGAGCCGGGATAGTAGTAGCTCAGAATCTCCGACGCTTTCTTGCCGAGGCGGGCTTGGCCTTCGGTACCCCACTGGCACAGGCCGACGGCATGTCCAAAACCTCGGCCCTCGCGAAACTCAAACGAGGATCCGAGGTCCACGATTTTGCAATGGTTGCTGAGGATACGATGTCCGCCCATGGCGAGGCGAAACGAATAGGAATCTACTGTGATCGACGGCCCGTTGTCACTGCGGAGCCTCAGGGTCAGCGGGCGGCCGTCCGCGGTGCTCCGAACCACTTCGATGGTTCGTATTGTGCCCAGTCCCGCGTGCTGTGGGAATCGTTGGACGAATAACTGTGTGAGTTCGTCTTTGCTGAGACGAACCGGCTCCCAACGATAGACACGACCGCCGATGTTGCAATACGAACACTTCACCCCGCCGGCAAGAGGCGGAATTGACGGGCTCTTGAAGCAATTGGCTGCGTTTTGTGTCATGCCGCCACATGCGGAACTGTAATACGTGGAGAAGATTCGCTCGCCCAGCGGCGAGGCCCAGGTACAGACAATGCCGCGTGTATTCCGCACCGCGCGCAGTGCCTTCTCGCTGTAACCCTGATCGCCGATGCCTCGATATACTTGTGATGCTTCGGTGGCCCGCACGTCATAGTCGCGCTTTTCCCCGAACGTGCGCATCTCATAGAGTGCATAGGTGCGCGCCGCGACTGCCTGAGCCCGGTAGGCCTCGATATGCCAGTCGGCATACAGCTCTGCCTGGAGTACGCTGGGCAAGTATTCTTCCAGCTTGATCACGTTGATCAAATCAATACCGCCGGAGTTGGCTGCCGCGCTCGGTTTGGAAGGGCGGCATGAGATCCGTGCGAATCCTCCGTACAGGCGGCTGAAGGCAGCGCGCTTCGGCTGATTGAAGTACAATCGCAGCGTGCCGGGTGTTCGCGGGACGATCTCAATCGGTCCAGGGGGGCAGGCCAGTTGGCCGATTTGCAGTCGCTGCGGCTGGCCTTCAACCGTGGTCACGCGAATCTTACGCAAGTTCGGTCCCTGGGCGAGAATCCTGCCCTTCTGCCGCACCTCGTAGGGTCCGGCGACTACCAGCGCCAACTCCGCCACGCGCTCGATCAGCATGACACGAATGAACGGCTCTTTGTTGTTCTGTCGCTGGTTGCGGGCGGAGGAGCCCGGACTCGAATCACTCCGAGAGGAGGACGGGGACTTCTGTGTGGCGGATCGACTGCAACCTGCGCCCGGTGAGACGAGGAGCACGAAGGTGAGAATGGAACCCATTGAGGCCGCGCGCAGTCTGCTCATACGGCAACCTTGGGAGAGCCCGCTGAGGCCGGAGTCCGAATTCTCCATTCGGCGACACGAGCGCACGATCGATTCGTCGACTCTCCAATCATTGTGACTGTACGGTGTCCAACTTCCGCAGCGCCAAGCCGTGTTCTTCGAGCCTGAGCTTGATCTCCTGCAGGGACGTTTCGCCGAAGTTCTTGGAACTCAGCAACTCAGACTCCGTTCTACTGACGAGCTCACCCAGAGTGAGAATGCCGAGGCGTTGCAGGCACTTGCGTGCGCGCACGGAAAGCTCCAATTCGCTTACCGGCCGATTCGTCACAGCCTGATCGCCGGTCGTGGGCGGCTCGGTTGTCTCGTCGATCGCCCGGCCGGACCGCTCCTCCAGCAGTTGCCCCAGTCGCAGCCTCTTTTGCCGCAGCATGGCCTTGATCTCATTGAGAGAAGTTTCGCCGAAATTCTTGTAGGACAACAGTTCGGGCTCGGTGGTGTTGAGCAGGTCGCCGAGCGTATGGATATCCATCTTCTTCAGACAGTTGCGGCTCCGCACGCTGAGTTCAAAATCGGAAATGGGGATATCGAGGACGGCATCGTGTTCCTCACGTGTGCGCTCCAGATCCTCGTCATAGTACATGTCCTGCGAGCTAAGCACATCCTTTAGGAACAATATCGCCCGCTTGTGATTGGGATACGACTTCAGGACCTGCCGGAGACACGTCTCCGCATCCTCGTAGTCTCCGCGATCCTCGTAGATCACGGCCAGATTGATCATCGCGTTAACGCGCATCGGCGGCCTGCTCACGCACTGCTGATACAACTCGACGGCACGTTCGTCATCGCCGTGCAGGTCGCACACGTAGGCGAGGCTGAAGAGGGCGTCCGGATCATTTGGATCGAGTTCGATGGCTTTTTCCAGGGACTCGGTTCCCGACTGCAGTTGGCCCTGCCGGGTCTCAACCCGCCCCTTCAGCAGCCACCATCTCGGACTGCTCTGATTGCCCGAGGCGACCGCACTCAATTGTTTCTCAGCCGCATCCAAGTCGCCATGGTCGATCAGGGTGGTAATCTCAGTCATCGTTTCATCGGTCGTCATGGTGTATCCTCAATGGCACTTCGTGGTAAACAAGTCCCTCAAGCCTCGTGTGTCGCCGTGCACAGGAGTCGATTCCTATCCGGCAGATTGAGACAGGTTAGGATAGCTGGAGCCGAATTTCAAGGTCTTGTCTCTTGGCAGTCGCGGGAGACCGATCTGGGCTCTAGAATCAGGTTTCGCCCTCCGTGTTGTGGGAGATCCGCGTGACATGTGAGTATCATTTCATTGTGAATCCGGCGTCGGGCCGTGGCAGAGCGGCAGCGGCCCTCAAGGAGGTCCTGGAACGCCTCTCGGCGGCGGGGCATGAGGGATGCATCCACGCGACGACGGGAGCTGGAGACGCAACGGCCATTGCCCGAGGGCTGCCCGCCGCCGCCGCCGCTGTGGTTGCCGTCGGCGGCGACGGCACGGTTCGAGAGGTGGCGGAGGGCCTGCTGGGCCGGTCTATTCCGTTGGCGATCCTGCCAGCCGGAACCGAGAACCTGGTAGCGAAGCAGTTCCAGATAGACGCATCGCCGGTTCGGCTCGTAGGTGCGTTGATGAACCCTGACATCCGCGAGATCGATGTTGGACTTGTCGGGCAGCGGGCCTTTCTTGTTGTCGTGGGGGTCGGCTTCGACGCGGAAGTCGTGCGGCGCTTGTCGCAACGGCGTCGAGGGCATATCACACATTTGGACTACTTTCTCCCAGTATGGCGGTCTTTCTGGTCGCATCGCTTCCCGCGCTTGAGGGTTGTGGTAGACCGAGAAACCGTGTTCGACGAAAAAGGCCTCGTCTTCGTTGGGAATATGGCACGCTATGGACTCGGACTGCGTATCTTGAAGGATGCCGTAGTGGACGACGGCCTGCTCGATATCTGCATATTCCGCTGCCGCAGCCGCTCGAAGTTGCTGTCGCATGCGTTCCGAACGGCCTGCGGGCGACACTTGACATCCGGCGATGTGCTGTACCTGCGTGCTCGGGAGATTCACGTGTCCAGCGACGCACCCGTGCCGTTCGAGGTCGACGGGGATGACGGGGGCGATCTGCCGGCCGATATTCGCCTCTCTTCGCAGAAGCTCCAGATTCTCGTGCCTCCAGCCGTGCTTTCCTGACATCCCACGAGGATGGCTGAAACAACCACTGCCGTCGGCCGAGTTCATCGGATATGATGTTCAGATCAGACGCATGGGCCGGGGACCGTTGAAATGTGTTCGGGAGAAGGCTAAAGTCCACCGTGAATGTCGCTTCGATAAGGGATATGATCCAGCCATGACCGACCCAGCACCGCCAGATTCCTCCGCCGCCGAACCCGAATTCCTGCTTGGGCGGCTCTTCATTGTGCCTCTTATCATCCTTGCGGTCATTCTGTCGTGCGCCATGATCGTGGTGCTGTCTTTCGGCGCCATCGCCAGCGATAGGGAAAAGCCGCTCACTCAGATCCTGTCGTTGCTGGAAGCGGGGACCGGCGAGAAAACGGCCGGCTTGATCCTGGCGCCGCAGGACAAAGAAATGTGGCAGGCCGCCCAGGAGCTGGCTTTGCGGCTGGAACGCATGGAGAGTGAGGTTGCTCCGGAGGAGCTTCCTGAGATTCAGGCACGGCTGGTCAGACTGCTCGAGCGGGACTTGAGCGCTGCGGGTTCTTCTGAGCGGATCGGCAGACAGCGGACCTATTTTGTCATGCGGGCCGCGGCTCGCGCAGGCGCGAGCGATGTGGTGCCGTTGCTGGTTGAGGCTTTGGACAACCCGGATGCCGGCATCCGCCGCGAAGCGCTCGGTTCTTTGGCACTCATGGGTGATTGCGAAGAGGCCAGAGCAGAGGTAGTCCGCGTTGCCCGGAGCCTGAGCGATTCCGAGCCGGTGGTTCGCATGGTGGCCTGTG
>JADFJZ010000073.1 GCA_022565195.1 Planctomycetota bacterium
CTGCTGTCAAGCTGTGAGGCCGAGGTCGGCTTTAGTGAACAGAGCGTTGAACTCGAAGCCGGCTTCAGTGATGTTCTGGCCCGCGCCTTCCTGGCGGTCGATGACGGCGACGATGCGCTCGACCTTGGCGCCGACCTCGCAGATGGCCTTGGCGGCTTCGATGACCTGCCCGCCGGTGGTGGCGATGTCCTCGACCAAAAGCACCGAGTCGCCGGCGGTGATGACGCCCTCGAAGAGGTTGCCCGTGCCGTAGCCCTTCTTCGAGTTGCGCACGATGACGAACGGCTTCACGGCGGCCAGGGAGGTGGCGGCGGCGAGGGCCACGCCGCCCAGCTCGGCGCCGGCGATGAGCGTGGTGGACGATTGCACGAAGCGGGCGAACTCCAGGCCGAGCGCCGCCAGGATGTCCGGCTGGGTCTCGAAGCGGTACTTGTCGAGGTAGTACTTGCTCTTCTTGCCGGAGCGGAGCGTGAAGTCGCCTTCGAGGTAGGCGGTCTCTTTGATGCGTTTGATCAGTTCGTCACGTTGCATGGTCAATCCTTCAAAGTGTTCGGTCGGTCGTGCGCAGTGTGCTACGGCCGTGTTCTGCAGATCAGAAACACTGCTCAAGAGCAGTGGCACACGCGCTGCAGATGGTTCGGCGACGAGGACGTCGCCGCTCGCCGAGTCTTCCGACGTCGGGTCCGCAGCGTAATCGGTGCGGCTCAGTCGGCCGGCGGAACGCCGGCCGCTACACGTGCAACTCGGGGTTCTTGCCGAGGGCCGTGCGGTGCTTGCGGCGGATCGGCGTGACCTGGGCCTTGATGAAATCGCTGGTCTGTTGCGGAGCCAGACCGATGTACTTCTTCGGCTCGAGCACCGATTCGATCTCCACCTTGGCGAAGGCGGCGTCGCGCGTCAGGCGCTCGATGAGGTCGTTGGCTTTGCCGTGCTGTTTGACTTGCCGGGCGGCGGCCTGCGCGTGTTTGCGGATGCGTTCGTGCAACTCCTGGCGATCGCCGCCGGCTTTGACCGCCGCCATGAGGATGTTCTCCGAGGCAATGAACGGCAGTTCGGCGCGGATGCGCGATTCGATGACCTTCGGATACACCACCAGCCCGCCGGCAACGTCGGTGACGATCATCAACATGCCGTCGGTGGCCAGGAACGTTTCGGGGATGCTGAGGCGCTTGTTGGCGGAGTCGTCCAGCGTGCGCTCGAACCACTGCTCCGCTGCCGTTTGGTTCGGCGAGTCTGCCAGCGACATCACGAAGCGCGCCAGCCCGGTGGCCCGCTCGCAACGCATGGGGTTGCGCTTGTAGGCCATCGAACTCGAGCCGACCTGCCCGCGCTCGAAGGGCTCTTCGATCTCTTTGAGGTGGGCCAGCAGGCGAATGTCGTTGGCGAACTTGTGGACGCTGGCAGCGATGCCCGCCAGGACCGAGACCGCGGCGGCGTCGACCTTGCGAGAATAGGTTTGACCGGTGACGGCGTAGGTGTCGCGGAAGTCCATCTTGCGGGCGACGAGTTGGTTCAGCCGCGCGACTTTGCGAGCGTCGCCGCCCAGCAGTTCCAGGAAACTGGCGCAGGTGCCGGTCGTGCCCGTGACGCCGCGGAACTTGAGCCGCCCGATCTCGAACTCGAGCCGTTCGAGGTCCATGATGAACTCGTGGCACCACAGTGCGGCGCGCTTGCCGACCGTGGTGAGTTGGGCCGGCTGAAAGTGGGTGAACGCGAGCGTCGGCAAGCTGCGGTGTGCCTTGGCGAAGGTGGCGATCACGTCGATGACATTGGCCAGCCAGTCGCGGATCATGTGCATGGCTTCCCGCATGATGATGAGGTCGGCGTTGTCGACGACAAAGGCGCTGGTTGCACCGAGGTGGATGATGCCTTTGGCCGCCGGCGCAGCGTCGCCGAAGGTATGGACGTGGGCCATGACGTCGTGCCGCAGCTTCCGCTCGTACTTCGCTGCGGCGGCGAAATCGATGTCGCCGAGAGCTCGTCTCATTTGGCTGATCTGCTTGGCGGTGATGGGCAGGCCGAGCTCGCGCTCTGCCTCGGCGAGGGCCACCCACAACCCGCGCCAAGTCAAAATCCGCCTTCGCGGCGAAAACAACTCCGCCATCTCACGCGAGGCATTGCGCGCCACCAGCGGAGACTCGTAAACGTCGTACGACTTCTTCGGCATGACTGCCATTGTAGGGGGATTCGGGGGAATGCGGAATGCGGAATGCGGATGAGCGCCCTCAGTGGCGTGTTTAGCGGCGACCTGCAGGGGAGCGCGTTTCAATTGCGGATTTCGGATTGGGGATTTCGGGACTTTGGGCAGATATGCGACTTCGGATTGCGAATAATGAGAATAGGAAACTGCGAATACGCGTGGGGCGGAATCCAGCGCTGGCCGACGAACTCATCCAGCAATTGTGGCTGCAAGCGTGCAAATCGGGGCGCGGCGGACGGCACCTTCTGTCGGCGAAGGCTTCGCGGAGATCGCCGCCGGTGAATTCTTGTAAACCGCGCATCCGTGATTGGCGCATTCGAGTTCGTCTTTGCTTGGAATCACCGGCCTCCAATGCACTGCGCAACTCAGCACCGGAGATCACCGTGACACATACGTGTCACCTTCATGATGCAAGGACAGAGTCGAGCTACCTCGCTGACGCTTCGCCGGTCGCCGAACATTTGTGATTGGCGAAAGCGCGCTCCAGGGGATGTGCCCTTTGCTCGGAATTCAGTTGAACTAGACGTATTACCTTATGATGATATGCGCAGTTCTTGGTTCGTCATTCCATCATCGCGTAACATCATCATGGCATTGTGGGTTATCAAACCTGGTCGCCAGGGGGAGCATGAAGACTACTTCCTCAAGCGGGATCTGGCCTGCCTGACCTTTCCGAACATGCCTTCCGTTCGTGAGATCGACAGCTCCCAGAAAATGAAGTTTCTGTTTCTCGCCGTTCAGCCGAACGCGCCCAAACGCGCGGTGATCAACTATGCTTCTCAAGCCTGGGCTTTTCGCGGCCTGTGCCGCATCGGCGATCCGATTGTGCTGCCGCTCAAATCCTCGCGCAACATCGTCGTCGGGCAGGTGGCCAGCGATTATCGCTACAACACCACTGCAGAAGATCCGTATCGTCATGAACGCGACGTGGCCTGGAGCGATCAACTCATCGACCGCGAACAGATCGATGCGGACCTGCGATACTCCTTCTCGGCGAACAAGACCTTTTGCGAGACGAAACGCGAGGATGCAGAGTTGCGAATCCAGGATTTGGTGAACGGTGAGTCGCTGGCTGACAATCCCCCATCCGTGCACAGCCCTCAAGAAACGGGAGACATCATCTTGGACCAAACCGAGCAGAGCGCCTGGAAGAAGCTGAAGCGTTACGTCGAAGAGAAGTTCTCCGGGCACGATTTGACCCATTTGTTCGCCGAGGTGCTCAGAGCGGACGGGTATCACATTCATGTGAGCCCGGAGGGCCCGGACGGGGGGCACGACATCCTGGCGGCTCGGGGCGAGTTTGGATTTGATGGGCCTCACATTTGTGTGCAGGTCAAACGCACCGCCAAGCCTGTCGGGGCGTCCGTCCTGCGCGAGTTGCTGGGCACCATGCAGACGCTGCGCGCCACGCACGGCATCCTGGTCTCGTGGTCCGGGTTCACGCCGACGGCCCAGCGCGAAGCACTCACGAACTACTTTGAAGTGCGGTTGATCGATGGTGACGAATTGGTCCGCATGGTTGTGAGCCGCATCGAATCGTTTTCGCCGGAGATGAAGAAGCGTTTGCCGCTGCGGCGGGCGTGGGTCTTCGCCCGCGAGCGCGGCGAGCCGGCTTCGCCCGTTCATCCGCTTCGCGACCCCGCTGAGACTGTTCATCCGCGTCGCGACCCCACTGAGACTGCTCGCCCACCGGTCACGCCGCCCGGCATCTAATCCGCGATCAGGCGAACGATCCAGCCCGCGGCTTGCCGTTTAGCAGCCTTTCCGAATCGAATTGGATCCTGGCAACGGGTCGCGTGAACAATGCCTGCGCGATTCCACCTCTGACGGGATGTCTCCATTGCCGTGCCTTCGCGAAAGCTGAAGCTTGCGGATCCTTGAAATACAAGGTGGAATCCTGATCCTGCAACTTCCTAACTGCGTCATTGCTCCCCATCATGATAACAGCCCGTCTCGCAGGCGACGACGAAGCTCTCCGCCGTGATCTTGAGCGTTTCCCACTTTCGGCGAATGAGGTCGGCTTCCTGGTCTTCGATCTGCCCGTCGTCTTCGATGCTGCTCGTGACCGTCGACAGCAATCCGCTGAACTCTTTGACGAGCGCCTGCGTGCGCCGCAGCAATTCGGTCTCGTTATCACCGCCGTGCGCCCGAGGATTGCGCACGAAGAACCCGCCGGCCTCATGGCAAAGCCAGTTGACCACCCGCTCATCGCCCGTCGCCTGCACGATCTCCGCCAGCCGATCGAGCGGATTGCGGGCGCCGCTGGAATCGGGATCCTCCTTGTTGGATTCCTGGCACCACTTGTAAACCAGCGCGGGCGAGAGGTTCAGCTTGCCCGCCAGCGCCTTCACGCCGATGGTGTCCGCTGCCGTCTTGAGCACTTCACAGGATTTCATAACTGATCTCCTTCCCGAACGCTTGCGGGCAAGTCCCAATCTACAGCCGCCGGCGGGAATGCACTATTATAATGGCTGCTCATTATTGTAACTCAACTTACGCGCGATGTGACCATGCCGCAAACCCTCAGCGAAATCCGAGACTTGCTGGCCTCGGCGGGCCTGCGGCCGCAGAAGAAGCTGGGCCAGAACTTCCTCATCGACGGCAACTTGATGACCAAGATCGTCGAAGCCGCCGGGCTCGAACCGCACGACACCGTGCTGGAGATCGGCGCGGGCACCGGCAGCCTGACCGAGATGCTGCTGGAGCGAGCCGGCCACGTCGTCGCCGTTGAACTCGATCGCGGACTGGCCGAACTGCTCACCGATCGACTGGCCGGGCGCGATAACCTCACGCTCCTGCACGAGGATGTGCTGCAAACCAAGTCCCAGATCGCGCCGGTCGTGCTGGACGCTCTGCGTCATGCCGCCGGCGGACGCCCTGCCCTGCTGGTGGCCAACCTGCCGTACCACATCGCGTCGCCGATATTGATCGACCTTCTGCTGTGCGACGTGCCCTTCACGCGCTTCTGCTTCTCCGTGCAGCGCGAGGTCGCCGACCGCATCGCCGCCAAGCCGAGCACCAAGGACTACGGCCCGATCAGCATTCTGCTGCAACTGTGCGGCACGGTGCATAGGATTACGCATCTCCCGCCGCAGGCCTTCTGGCCTGCGCCGAAGGTCGAGTCGACCGCGCTGCGCATCGACATCGACCTGAGTCGTTTCCCCGACAAGGCCCTCTTGCGGCAGTTCAGCGACCTGCTGCGCCTGGCGTTCTCGCACCGCCGCAAGACGCTGAACTACAACCTCCGGCAGCAGTACGAGCCGGCCGACTTCGGCCCGGCGTGCGCCGCGGTGGGCATCGACCCGGCCATACGGGCCGAGGCGCTCTCGCCGGAGCAATGGTACGAGCTGTTCTGTCGAATGGCCGGCGTACTTTGACGCCGCCGCACGCCGATCGCTACAATGCACCATATGACACCTCGGCGCAAGACACGACGGGTTGACGTGGGCGGAATCGGCATCGGCGGCGATGCGCCCGTCGCCATCCAGTCCATGACCAGCACCTACACCTACGACATCGATGCCACCGTCGCGCAGATTCGCGCGCTGGCCCGCGCCGGCGCCGACCTCGTGCGCGTGGCTGTGCCGGATCGGCGTGATACGCAAGCCCTGCCGTCGATCCTCGAGCAATCGCCCTGCCCGATCATCGCCGACGTCCACTTCCATTACGAACGGGCCCTCGAAGCGATCGAGGCCGGCGTCCACAAGATCCGCCTGAACCCCGGCAACATCCAGGACCGCGAGCAAGTCAACCGCGTCATCGACGCCTGCAAGGAGCGCTCCATCCCGATCCGCGTCGGCGCCAACGAGGGCGGCATCGTCGAGCGCAAAGACAAGGACGCCCGCGCTGCCGAGAAGGCCGCCCTGGACCGCGACTACCACGGCGAACTCGTGCGGATCATGTCCGACAAGATCGAAGAGTACCTCCGCATCTTCGAAGCCCGCGACTTCCACGACGTGGTGCTCAGCGCCAAGAGCATCGACGCCGTGATCACCATCGACGCCTACCGGGCCATCAGCGAACGCTTCGACTATCCGCTGCACCTCGGCGTCACGCACGCCGGCCCGCCGGAAACCGGGCGGATTCGATCGGTGGCGGCCCTGGGCACACTGCTGGCGGAGGGCATCGGCGATACCATTCGCATCTCCTACGCCGCCGACCCAGTGTACGAAGCCGAGGACGCCAAGGAGCTGCTCTGCTCGCTGGGCTTGCGGCTGCGCACCGAGCCGGAGCTGATCGCCTGCCCGACCTGCGGCCGCATCGAGATTGACCTCATCAAGCTGGTCGGCGAGGTCCGCCGCAAGTTGGCCGACATCAAGGTGCCGGTCAAGGTCGCGGTCATGGGCTGCGTGGTCAACGGCCCCGGCGAAGCCGAGGGCGCCGACGTGGCCATCTTCGCCGGCAAGGGCAAGGGCATCATCTACGTGCAGGGCGAGCAGACCCGCACCGTCGCCGAAGCCGACATGCTGGCGGCGTTGTACGATGAGTGCGTCGCGTTTGCCGACCGTGTCGAGCGCGGCGAAGCCAAGCTGCACTCCGGCGACGTCACCATCCGCCCCCCCGACCCGCTCCCGCGCCGCGACGGCTCCATCCCATTGACCGTCTCGTCCCCCGACTGACCCCACGCGCCGACCATCCTCCGATTGAGGCAACGCCCGGCCTTTCTCTCTGGCCGCTTAGAGCTTGCGGCGAAATGACTTTGTTCGGCCACTGAGCTTTTCGCCGTCTCTTCCTCCTCAAACCC
>JADFJZ010000074.1 GCA_022565195.1 Planctomycetota bacterium
CCCTGGGGGAGGATCTCGTCCTTGTACACCTGCGTTCCCATGGGCAGGTAGAGGGCCTGGTTCGGCCGCAGCTTGCGCGCGCAGATGTCCTTGAGGGTCTTTCTGTCCACTTCCTCCAGGGAGTCGAGAAGCAGGCACTTGACCCCCAGTCGCTGGCTCATGAGCACCGTGCCCAGCCGCAGTTCCTCGGGAATCGGCCTGGGTCTTCCCGTCGGGGGATTGATGAGCTGGTCCATGTCCAGATACGGAACGGCGAACTCGGCCAGGGTATTCTTCACCTGCGCCTTGCGCTTGCGCGCCGCGGAGCGCCCGTTTCGGCCGGCGCCCCTCCTCTTCGCCCCGCGCTTCTCTACCACGACACGGACGCCGATCATCAACGCTAGCAGAGCGACGAATCCACCTATGATCCAATAGGAGGAAGGGCCAGACTGCTGATCGAGCCCCAGGTAGCCGGAATCCGTGGCTTGGGCGAGGATGGCCAACATAGGTGGCAAACCCTTAGAGACAGAGGGGCATATGCCCGAGTAAACACCGTTGAGTCAAAAGTAATATGGCCAGGGGAGATGTCAAACAGGTCAGGGCTGAAGGGCGGGCCGCCGATCGGCTCCGGCGGCCGCCTGATTTTCCTCAAGTCGAGGCGTGACCTTGACCGGGAGATTGCGCTGGTGTTTAATAGGACATTGGGGCTGCGCAGGGCCGGCAAACGCGAGCGTCGACGATCTGCGGCCAGCCCTCCGGTGGGGGGGTGAAAACGTCAATCTCGAAAGGAGCTTAAGATGTCACGTGGGGGGGTCAACAAGGTCATTCTCATAGGCAACCTCGGGTCGGATCCGGAGGTGAAATACACCCCCAGCGGCGTCCCGGTGGCGAACGTCACTCTGGCCACTAACGAGTCCTGGACTGACAAGAATGGCGAGCGCCAGGAGAGGACGGAGTGGCACCGGCTGGTGATATGGCGGAAGACGGCGGAGATCGTCGGTCAGTATCTCCACAAGGGGAGCAAGATATACGTCGAGGGGAGGCTGGAGACGCGGTCCTGGGAGGACCAGTCAGGTCAGAAGAGGTACACCACCGAGATCGTCGTCAACGACCTGCAGATGCTGGACAGCCGCGGAGAGTCCAGTGACAGGGGAGCCGTGGAGTCCGGCCCGCCCATCCCGGGCGAGCCGAGCTTCGATGTCGGTGGCGGGGGGTTGACCCCCGGGCAGCTCATCTCCGCCACCCAGACGGTCAACGGCTTGGAAAGCGCCAAGTCGCTCCCCTTGGGCGTGGGCGCCGGCGATTTCGGGCGGCAGGATGCTCACGTCAATGACCTGCCCGTCCGACATGAGCACCATTCGTTCCACGACGTTCTGCAATTCGCGAATGTTGCCGGGCCAATCATGGCTGATCAAGAGCGCTGTGACGTCGTCGCTCAGCTCCGGCTTGGCCAGGCGCAGGTCCACGGCCGCCCGGCTGATAAAGTGTTCCACCAGCAGGGGGATGTCCTCGCGCCGCTCACGCAGCGGCGGAATGTGGATCGGGAAGACGTTCAGGCGATAGTAGAGATCCTCGCGGAAGCGTTTCTCTTTCATTTCGAGCTGCAAGTCGCGGTTGGTGGCCGCGATGACCCGCACGTCGCAAGCGATTGTTTTCGTGCCGCCGACGCGCACGAACTCCTTTTCTTGCAACACGCGCAAGAGCTTGACTTGCATGGACGGGCTGACCTCACCGATTTCATCCAGGAAGATCGTCCCTTTGGAGGCCAGCTCGAAGCGCCCCAGCTTTTGTGCGGAGGCGCCGGTGAAGGCGCCTTTCTCATGGCCGAACAATTCGCTTTCGAGCAGCGTCTCAGCGAGCGCGGCGCAGTTGACAGCGATGAACGGCTTGTCGCTCACGCCCGAATTCTGGTGTATGTATCGAGCGAGTACTTCCTTGCCGGTGCCGGTATCGCCCAGCAGCAGTACGGTCGCATTGCTGCGGGCCACGCGATTGCAGAGTTCCAACACCTTGCGCAGCGGGGCGGATTGGCCGATGATTTGATCGCTCGAACCCATCGTCGAGCGCAGGCCTTCGTTCTCCCTCTTGAGCTGGTGATGGGCCTGAGCGTTGGCCACGCCCGTGGCGGCGAGGTTGGCGAAGATTTGCAGCAGGCTGAGATCCTGCTCGTTGAAGTTGTCGGCTCCGATCTTGTTCAGTACCTCGACGACGCCCAGCACGCAATCCTGCTGGATCAAAGGCGCAGCGATCATGCCGCGCGTCTTGAAGCTGCTCTTATCATCGATGCCTTTGAAGAAATACTTGTTGCTGCTCACGTCAGTGACGATTTCAGGCTTGGCGGTCTTGCACACGCGCCCGGCGATGCCCAGATCGGCGTCAAACTCTTCACCCAGCAGCAGATCGCCTCGGTCGCCGACGGCGGCCTGGAAGATGAGCTTGTCCCTGCGCGAATCGAGGATGAGCACGCTGCTGGCTTCGGCCCGCATGACCGCTGCGGCGGACTGGGCGATGGCCTGCAACACAACTTGCGGTTCAAGGCTGGACGTGATGGCTGTGGAGGCGTCCAGAAGGGCGGACAATGCCTGAGGCGACAGTCCCGTACTTGATGAGAATCCCATTTGCCCGAATCCTGCAAGAAGATGAACTGGGGAAACTGGGCATTATTTACCACCTCGCGGTGGTGCGGTCAACAGTTTCGGGAGCGCCGCAGGTTTCGGATCGGCAAGAATCGCCGGTGGGCACCCGGCTGCACCTTCGCGGCGCACCGATGTGACGTTTTCTTGCCGCGGCCCTGCCGATGCAACAGCAGGAAGAACGAGTTCTATAGCTGGAGGCCTATGATGATCAAAACGAAAGCGGGATCTGCCAAGAGACTGCTGGCCATGCTGGTGATGTCGTGCATGTTCTTGAACCCTGTCGTCTGCACCGACAATGAGAACTTCAATGAGTTCCGCAGCTCGACCGGGCCGGGGCTGGAGAGCGGGGTGCAGGCTTTGTTTGACGGTGATGCCACCGGATTCGACACCATCGTCGATACGGTGATCTCGGGCCTGTTCGTGATCTTCGCGCCCGATTCGGATTCCTCAAACTGACCGCCTTGCAGCCTCCTTGAGGCGGCTGCCGACTACGGGCTTCGGGCTACAGGCTTCGGGGGGGCGGGTTGCGTGTCCTGAAGATCTCAGAAAAAAACCGAGGGCCTGACAAATGCGCGGGTGTTGCGCGGTGGGGCGCAAGTCTTACGCTGAGGGGACAACGTGCCCGGCGCGACGGAGCAGCCGGATCAGGCAGATCCAGATCAGGAGTGCTCCAGCAAAGGTGTTGCAGGCCAGCAAGCGCAGTAGCCCGGATTGGCCGTTGAACCAGGCGAAGAACTTCCAAGTCAAAAACAGCAGTCCCACGCCCACGACGAAGGCGATGATCTCATTTCTGGGCGGTCGGGCAGCTCCGCGGAGTGCGGCGGTGGCGTAGGCCGGAACGGCCAGCCAAACCCACGTGAAATGGTGAATCGTTGCGATCTTGTTCGCCAGCAGCAGGGCGCAGATCACGGCGGCGAACTCGAGCGAGATAGTTTCGGATGAGCGGCCGTCTCGCGGGATGGCCCGAAACGTCAAAACGATGATTGCGAGCCCGGCTGCCAAGCTCAGCATGTCGATCCAAAAGTGCGACTCCATGAGGCGATCCGCGAACAAGTAAGCGGGATCCGAAACAAACACGCGGGCCAGCACGCCATACACAGATTGATTGGCAATATACGCCTGCCCGCCGGAGATTTTCGGCAAAACGTCAAACACATAGGTGTGAAACGGCTCGATGCCGAGTGAAACGAGCGCGCCGCCGGTGAGGATCAACACAGTAACGACGCACGAGCCTGCTGCTTTCCACTGCCGCTTCCACAAAAGATAGATCCACAACAGGCCGAGGTGCGGCTTGACCAAGGCCGCCACGCCGAGCAGCGCTCCGGCGAGTACCGAGCGATCGCGCGCCATCAGCCACACGGCAGAGACAATCAGCGCGAACAGAACGATGTTGACTTGACCCAGCTGGAGCGAACGGGCCATCGGGGGGTACATCAAGGACAGAATGACCAGGCACGCCGTAAGCACGGGGCGCCGGGCCAGGCCGCGCCCAATCAAAACGCCGACGCACGCGAGCCACAGGCCCGCGTTGATCCACACCCAGCATGTTTGGGCGGTCTCGTAGCGAACTCGGGCGATCCAACTGCCCATCCAGGCAAACTGCGGCGGATAAATGTAGGCGCTGAAGCTCCTGTTGATGCCCATGTCCTCTTTCAGGTCCGCGAAGACGTTTCCGTGCAAACCGCCTTTGCCGGTTTCAGTTTCGTAGAAGTCGTGGCCGACGCTCGCTGCATACCAGGCGGCGTAGTAGGGCGCAAAATCGAATTTGAAAGCTCGGGGGTTCGCTGAGACGGTTTCAGGCAGGACGCTCATGTAGACCCACAGGCAGACGAAGCTGGCTGTGAGCAGGCAAGCGAAGATGACCGCGACTTCCGGCGGGCGCTCGGCGTCGGCGGATGTTGTCCGATCAGCGGCGGGCATGTTTCTCACATGGAGACGGGTGGAGGTTTATCGCCGCCTTCGCCCGATGACGATTCCAGCCTGGGCATCGCGGGGCATTATAGATTATCGCGGAGTGAGGACAACCATTGATTTGCCGAGGGTGATCGCACGGCGAACCGGCGGTTGTGTCATCAGAGACGCTTCTCGCACACGCTTTCTGATACATGTTCCGCGTCGGCGATCGTTTACTTACCCGCGGTAGTACTTGTCGATGATCGGGACGACCTTGTTGGTGGGCAGGTTCAGCGCTCCCAGCGATTGGCTGGCTGCGCTGCGGATGATCAAGTTTGGATCGTTGATGCTCATCTCAACCAAGCGGTTGATCTGTGGCTCGGTCAGGAGGTTGGCGTTGACCTTGGCTGAGGCGGCGAGTGAATCAAAGGCAGCCACCCGGAGCGATTCGGTGTTCCCGTCGCCGAGGGCGACTTTGGCAATGGACTGCTGCGCGGTCGGGCTGCTCAAGAGTGCCAAAACAGACGCGGCAGCGATTTGGAGCGATTCATCGTCGCCGGCGAGGGCCCGCGTCAGGCCGCCTTCGGCGACGTTGGCGTCGTATACGGGGGAATGACTCATCGCGATTTTGCGCAGGGCGGAAGTCGCGTCGAGCGCCAGCACCAGGGCCTCATCGGCCATCAGCGAGGTCTGGCCGACCGTGCGGGCGGCGCGCCGCCAAGCCTGTCGAATTTGCTCTGACGAAGCCGGAGCCGTTACGAGCGCGGCCGCCGGGTCGCTCTTCACCAGCATTTCGACAACGCCGAGCTGATCCTCGTTGGTCAGCAGCACGATCGGCGTCATGGCATACAAGTGGTTGGCGCGGATGGCAGCGACGGTTGCTGAAACGTCCTGATCGGCCGCCAGAACAAACGCGGAGACGGTGGGGAGTTCCTGCCGGGCGCGTTGCAGCGCGGCGTAGAGATCGCCCTCGCCGATGGCGATGGTCTGGTCGGCGCGAAGGGCGTCCATCACGCGGTTGCGATTGGCTTCATTGGGTTCGATGACCAGGCAATACTGTCCGCCGGTCTGCGAAAGGGCCTCTGCCAGCGTCGGGACCACGCGGTCCGATCCGACGAAGGAAGTCGAGGGCAGCGCATGGGCCAGTGCCAGTGCCGCCTTGATGCGGACGACTTGATCCGGGAAGTTGAGCGCCTGAGCCAGCGGCTCCATGGCTGCGCCCGGTCCCACGAGGCTGGCCTCGCCGGCGATCAAACGCAGCGCGGCGATGGCGCCGAGGGCCACGGCCGACTCGCGATCGCGAACAGCCATGTCCAGCACCATGTGACAGTAGCGCGCCCCAGCCGCTCTGGCGAAATACGCACTTCGCGGAAAGTTCTCGGCTTTGGTCAAGTCGGCGAGGCCAATCTCGTCCGGCTCGACCGATTCGACGTCCATGCTGAGTTCCGCCTCGCGGCGAATGTTAGCGCCCAGCCAAATGGCGACGGCTTCGGCCTGGTTCGGTTGCAGGCGCAGAGCCTCTTCGCTACAGCGCATGGCCATTATTTCATTGAAGATCTCGCGCGGCACCTCCGTGCGCTGCAACCGCCCGTCACGCCAATACCACACGTTGGCGAAATCGACACGCGGGTCGGCTTTGACGGAACCGTGATCCGCGTAGTATTGCTTTGCCAGATCCAGATACGCTTCGCCGGGTGCAATGGAAGGCAGAGAGGGACTGCTGGAGATAATATTTGATATCGCTTGTTCGACCATGCCTCGCAGTTCCCGGGAAGATGCCGGGTGTTCCAGGACGGCGAGCAAATGAGGAATGGCCTGCGGATATCCGATCTGCCCCAGCGCTTTGACGAGAAACTGCTTGGTCTCGTTGTCGTCCATTTTCAAAGCGATGACCAGCGGATTGACCGCGCCCTTGCCCATCTTCGGCAGCATCCGAATGATGCGGCTGTGCAGGCGCGACTGGGTATCGTCCTGGAGTGTGCTGACCAGCCAAGGGACGGCATACTCCCCGGAGTCACGCAGTCGGTTGATGGCGTTGAACTCCATCTGTGGCTCGCCGCCGAGTTTTTGGATGTTGCCCTTGATACGCTGCGGGTCTCTGCGCATCAGCAGTTCGCCTTCGCGGATCAAGTCCATTACCTGGCTGGCACTTTCGCTGACTTCGATCTTGCTGAGCAGCAAATCGAGCGTCTTGATGCTGTTGGTGTGCTCGTCAGCCCATTTGAGAATGTCGAGCGGGTCGGGGTTCTTGGCCAGCAGGCTCTTGGCAAAGGCGTCGGCCCGGGCGAACTTGCCCAGCACGGCGTTGTGCAAGAAGTTGGTGAACAAAGACTTGGCATCGTCGCCGGTCTTTTGGGTCGTCGTATCCGCGTCGTCTTGAGCCAGGGAGATCGGCAAGCTTG
>JADFJZ010000075.1 GCA_022565195.1 Planctomycetota bacterium
CGCGGCGTAGATCTGCGCAGATGTCTTGCTACTCTCTTGCGCAGCAAGTGCGCGCGTTGCAGGCGTTTTTCCGTGATTCTCGCTCCCGAATCGTCGAAGGGTGCGCCTCGTAGGCCGTCAAAGCAATCATTCGCCATGATTATCCGCCGTCAGATGCTCTCAAATACTGCGCAACAGCAGGCGCAAAGATCGGTGGACCAACACACCCGCCGGAGTTCAGCGGCGCCAGCGCAGGATGGTTTCGAAGAGCTTCTTGACGCGTGGCGTGAGGCGCGTGCGACTGTAGGCATCGCCGGCCTTCTTGATCGCTTCCGCCTGCGTGGGGTATGGATGGATCGTGCCGGCGATCGTGCTGAGCCCCTTTCCGGCGACCATGGCCAGTGTGATCTCGGAGATCATGTCGCCGGCGTGCCGGGCCACCAGCGTGGCGCCGAGGATCTTGTCGGTGCCCTTCCGGACGTGCACCTTCAGGAAGCCCTCGGTCTCGCCCTCAAGTATGGCGCGATCGACGTCGGCCATCTCGATGGTGAAGGTGTCCACCGCCAGGCCCTTCGCTTCGGCTTCGTGGACGTACAGACCGACGTGGGCGATCTCGGGGTCGGTGTAGGTACACCACGGGATTGTCAAAGCTGAAGTCTTGGCGCGGCCGAAGAAGAGCGCGTTTTGAATGACGATCCGGGCCATGGCGTCAGCAGTGTGCGTGAACTTGTACGGGAAGCAAATGTCGCCCGCGGCGAAGATGTTGCGGCTGGTCGTACGCAGGCGGTCATCGACACGAACGCCCTTTCGCTCGTCGTACTCGACGCCGGCTGCCTCGAGACCGAGGCCCTGTACGTTCGGCGCCCGACCCACGCCGAGGAGGATGTCATTGACGTGCAGGTCGGGACAGTCGTCTTCGAAGGCGATGACTTTGGCGTCGCCGTCGCGATGTACGCTGGCGATCTTGCAGCAGCAGTTGAGGGTCACGCCGTCCTTGACCAGCGCCTGCTCGATGCGCTGGGCGGCGTCACGGTCTTCGCGGTTGAGGATCTGGCGCTGGTTCTCGAGAAGCGTGACCTGCGAACCGAAGCGCGCGAAGGCCTGGGCCAGTTCGCAGCCGATGGGTCCACCGCCGATGACCGCCAGCCGGGCGGGCAGCTCCGTCAGCGAGAAGATGGTTTCGTTGGTGAGCGCTCCCGAGTCGGCAAGGCCGGGGATCGGCAGGACAACCGCGCGGGCGCCGGTGGCGATGCACGCTTTGGCAAAGTGCAACGTCTTGCCGCCGACCTCGATCGTATCGCGGCTGGTAAACCGGCCCGCGCCGAGGAAGACGTCGATGCCCAGATCGCGAAAACGTTCGGCGGAGTCGTGGTGGCTGATGCCGGCCCGGAGTTTGCGCATGCGCTCCATGATGGCTGGGAAGTCGACTTCGATCGCACCGTTGACTCTTACGCCGAATCGGCCTGCGTCGCGGGCGTCGGCCACCGCCCGGGCACAGCGGATCAGCGCTTTGGACGGCACACAGCCGACATTCAGGCAATCGCCGCCCATCAAGTCGCGCTCGATAAGCGCGACCTTGGCACCCAGGCCGGCGGCCCCAGCGGCCGTGACGAGCCCGGCTGTACCCGCGCCGATCACGACCATGTTGTATCGGCTTATCGGCTCCGGGTTGACCCAGTCCGGCGGATGGACGTGCTGGACCAGTGCGCGGTTGTGTTCATCCAGCGGCTTGGTTTGCGGGAGATCGCTGATCGTTTGATCGTTCGCGGAGGTGGTGGTCATTGAGCGTTGGCTTTGTCGTTGAGCTTCCAGTCGTACCTCAGCCACTTGATCTTCGGCTTTCGGCCGGCCTGCAAAGTGACCTTCAAGTCATCCGAGTATCGCGCGGCGAAGTCCAGCACCGAACCTGCAACCTGTTTGAAGTCGCCGCCGTACCAATCGTAGAGCTTGGTCAAGTGGACCGAGCCGGATGCCGGATCATAGCGGAACCAGCGATCGTGGCGATGCACATAGCGCGTCTGATCGGCGAGTTGCCCGTCGAGGCGATCAGCCTGATAAGCTTCGCTACGCAGCTTCGGGCAACCGACCGCAGCGCAGACCAGCGCGAAGTGGATGCGCGGCTCGGCGAACTTGGGGCGGATCTGCTTGTGCTCAATGTCGTCGAGGCTGAAGGTTTGGCCGCCGATGTTCCAGCGCCGGTCGGCCCAGCGTTTGCGTTTGGGGATGTCCTTGATGGACTTGAGTCGCCCGCCGTCCCAATGATCGACGATCAGGCGCAGCGTGAAGGCATTGTAGGCGTTGATCAAAAGGGCCAGCTTCTCATTGCGTCCCAGTTCATCGAACGGCGCGGTGCCGAGCGCGGCGATGTAGCCATCCAGCGGTTTGGGGTTGCTCGCGATGGCGGCATAGTCGACCCAGCCGTGCTCATCGACGGTTCGGCGGAGGAGCGAATCGAACGTCGAATGATCGAATGTCGCCTGAGCCGGCGAGCCGACGGACGGATCGGCGTATGCTTCACTCAGAGTGACGGAAGGCGAACCAAACACGCCTTGGAGCAGTTGCGGCTGGAAATGAGCGCACGCAGCGCCGCCGACGGCCAGCAGGGCCAGCGTCGCCGCGAGAGAAGCGCCCCAAGGCCAACCTTGTGGCGGCTGAGAGTTGATATCCACATTCGATCCTCCTTCGAGATCATGATCGGGTGCTTCAGTCATGGGAGCGCTTCGCTCCATGGCTGCCCTTGCGACGCGCGAAACGTATACTGTAACTGCGGCGGTTGCCAGCAGACCCACCGCAAGCATGACCCACTCTCCCGTGCTCCTGGACGGCGCGGCGCCGCTGGCGGCGGCCAGCCCCTGGCCTCCCACGTGGCCCAGGTATACATACATGAAGGTTCCGGGCAGCATGGCGATCCAACTGGTGAGGAAGCAGGTCCAGAAGCGGATGCTGGTCACGCCGTAGAGGTAGTTCTGGACGTTGAACGGCACGGCGGGCGACAGGCGCAGCAAGGCGACGATCTTCCAGCCGCCCTCGCCGATGGCACGGTCCACCGCGTTGAACTTCGGATTCCGGCGCGCGAAGGCGGCCATCTTCTCGCGAGCGAAGTAGCGCGCGATCAGAAAGGCCAGGCCCGCACCGATTGTAGACGCCACCGAAACCGTCACCGTACCCGTGCCCAGTCCGAAGACGGCGCCCGCGGCAAGCGTCAAAGCCGACGCCGGCAGCAGCAGGACCGTGGCGAGTATGTAGACCAGCCCAAACGCCAGCGGTCCCCAGACGCCCAGCGATTCGACCCAGGCATTGACGACCTGGACCGCACGCTCGACCGGCAGACTGCGCATCGTCCACAGCAGTGCAATGACAATCAGACCTATGGAGCACCACTTGATCGCGGTCGCGTGTTCGTTGACCCTGGCGGTCAGGCCGATCGGTTGATGGAGCTGTGCGTCACTCATCGCCATGCAGTCTGACCCGCGCTTGCATCATTGATCGGTGGACTCCGAGCGCGCCGAGTCGCGGGTGTCGAGCGTCTCAACGGTCGTATCGGCACGATACGTACCCATAACCTCGCTCACCCTTTGCCAAGCCCGTACAGCGATCGGCAGGACGATGGCGAGAACGATGATCTTGCTTACTGTGCGTCTCTTCACGATAGGCTACCCATTCCGCCGCGCGGCTTTGCTCGCCGGGGTGCCGCGACTGTAGCGATCCATAACGGCAGCATTCCTTGTCCCCGCCAACAGGTGCCCGCGGCTTGGATATCAGAGCGCAGCTCCGTCTTGTAGCTCCACGTCAAGCCGACGGTCCGCTTGTTCTTCAATCGCGTACCGCCGAGCAATCGTATGAATATCCTTCTTCAAAACGCGATAGTCAAACATTATCCGCCAGTTGACCGCGGTCGTCCGCCATGTGCCGTGGCGCCGCCATCGACGAGGATCGATCAACAACGGCAGCCGCACGCGAATGGGCCGGCCCGCCCGCGCGAGCCGTCGAACCAAATCCACGTCTTCCAACAATGGAGATTCCGTGAACCCGCCGATTTGTTGCATCAAATCACGGCGCACGAACAGCCCCTGGTCCCCATAAGGAAGCGACAGCAGACGCGAACGCAGGTTGACGCCCCACTCGATGACGCGGAGCGCCGCGCCCGATGCGTCAATTCGGGCCTTGTAGTAGCCCCACGCGCGCCGGTGGTGTTTGGCGACCATTTCGAGCATCTGCTCGAGCGCGCCCTCCGCCGGCAGGCAGTCCGCGTGCAAGTACCACAACCATTCGCCCTTCGCCGCGGCAGTGCCGACGTTCATTTGACGCCCTCTGCCCCTCGGCGACGCAATCACAACGGCGCCGGAGTCTCGGGCCACATCCAAGGACGCGTCACTGGATCCGCCATCGACGACGATGAATTCAATTCGGTGCGGCTGCCGCGCCAGGCGCCGCATCAGCACCGGCAAGTTTCGGCGGAGCACGGTTTCTTCGTTCAATACTGGCATCACGACGGAGACCAGCGGGGGCAAGTGGTGCAAATCCTCCGCCGTGTCGATATCGGGAACGGCGGGCAATTCGCTGAGTCGCAAGCCGAGCCGCTCGGCCCGTTGCCGGGTTTGCGTCAGAACGGACGGCGTACTCCAATCAATGTGCTCAAACAGGAGCGGGTGGGCCTGATTCATGGCAATCAGGGCATAGCCGCCGTCCGTGTTGGGAACGACCACGACATCGGCACGCCGCAATTCGCTGAAAGCACGACTGATCATGTCGTCATCGAGACCGGGAGAATCCGTACCGATGGCAGCCACGCGCGGCGCGCCCCCTGCGAACGCCAGCGCGAAGGCACGGCGCAGACGGCACGTCAAGTCACCGTCCGGTTGAGGCCAGTAGTGCCGCGCACCCGGCAGCCACTCGCGAAACGACGTCATTGTGCGACCCGCGCCGAAGACCGCGACGTCCGCCAGGCCGGACTGCTGCAATCGATCGAGCTGTCGATAACACGCCACCGCCAATCGATGATAGATTTGAGTCGCGCGAGCCGCACCCACGCCGCGGGCCAGGCGCGTCTTGACTTTGCCCGGCACGGGATATTTGAAGAACGCAACGACGACATCACGGCGTTTACGCTCGTGGCGACAGGGAAAGAGCGCGTGCTTCGAATACGCTGCCATGATTCGACCGCAAGCCCGGACGACGCCCATCAGCGCCGGGATGATTACGCCGACTTTCATGTCCGCGCTCCCGTGCAACAACCGAGTTCCGTACTTCTCACATCAAGAGGCCACCACGCCGGAGCACGACGAGCCCGCACCGGCCGTGCAGCCGAAACAGTGCGATGCCGTCCGAATCAGGCGTTTGCTGAGCAGGAAATGATCGAAGTCACGAATATGGTTCGGCAGGCCATGATTGACTTTCATTTCGAGCATCTGGTTGAAATCGCAATCGTACAGATAGCCGTCCCAGCTCACCGAGACGAGTTGACGGCACATCAAAACCGGTATCGTCGCCGGGTTGAACGCCGAACCGAGCGTGTCCATGTAATCGCCAAGGCCGCCGTTGCGTTCCAAATCGTCTCGGAATCGGTTGATCGGCATGTTTGTAATGGTGTACAGCCGGTTGAACCGAATACCGAATCGCTCTGCCAGTTCATGCTTGTAGTCCTGCTCGAGTGTGTCCTGCGGCGGCGGCAGATACGCGCCGATCGGATTGTAGACCAAGTTCAAGACCAGCCCGGTCTCCACCCGCCCGTAACCGAGGCTGTTCAACTTCTGCAGCGCCCGGATGCTGGCATCGAACACGCCCGCGCCGCGCTGTTTGTCAACGTTCTCCTTTTGATAGCATGGCAGTGAGGCTGTGATCTCGATGCCGTGTTCGGCCAGGAATTCGGGCAACTCTTCGTGACCCGACTCGAAGAAAATCGTCAGGTTTGACCGATCAATCACGCGCCGGCAGTGCTTGGCCGCCTGACGTGCAAGATAAAGGAAATGTTCGTTGATCTCCGGGGCCCCGCCGGTGATGTCCAGGGTTTCAATGGGATGCCGGCGCAGGACATCGAGCACCATCTCCACTGTTTCGAGCGACATTTCCTCGGTACGACTGGGGCTTGCGTCAACGTGGCAGTGGCGGCAGGCCTGGTTGCAGCGCTTGCCGAGGTTGACCTGCAACGTCGAGATCTCTGTAGCCCGCAGTTCTGAAACGCCGTGCGCCGCGAGCCGCTCCTCGAAGCTGAGTTCGGTGGTATCACCCAGAATGTTTAGTATCATCGCATCTCCCGGCCAAGTGAGGCCTTCATCTCAGGCAAAGCGACGAGGCAAACGTCCGCCCACGTGGCCACGAGCACGCGGGTCTCGCGGATTATACATGATTGAACTACTGGGGAGCGTCTTTTATTGCAGGAACCCGACTCAATGCCGCAGTTGCCGAATCGCTATCTCTCAATCAAGATGACCGTGTGCGGGTGCAACTTGCGCCATTCGCCGAGCGACATGATTTCCGGCTCGCCCATGTATGGCAGGGCCTTGCCTTTGAGCTTACCAGAGACGGCGTTGAACTCGCCCTTCTGGAGCGGATACCACACGCTCTCAGTGGCACGATCGTACAGCAGGAACGTGTTCTTATACGTATAGCCGGTCGTGCCAAAGGTGGTCAGCTCGCCGTCAATCTCTCGCCCGTAGACCACGGGCAGTTGCACGAGCGGTCACCACGCCACCGTCACCGGCTTGCCCCCGACGGTGTCGTTGACCAATTCGTGCCGGTTCATGATCCGGATCGGGTAAGCCCGGGCATCATCGCCGACGGCGTAGCCGATGACTCGCGCCTCGTCGGTGATATTTTGCGTTTCGAGCCGGGGATCGCCCACAGACACGAACAGAGGCTCATCGATTGCCGGAATCGTGTCTTTGCCTATC
>JADFJZ010000076.1 GCA_022565195.1 Planctomycetota bacterium
GGCGTGCAGGTCCACTCGCCGTCGCGCTTGGGCGTACCGTTACGGTTGGTGGCCCGCGGCCTGAGATCGTTGATGAACATCACGCCGTGCGAGACAAATACTTCATCTTCAATGGTCACGCCTTCGCAGACGAAGCTGTGGCTTTGGATCTTGCAGCGCGCCCCGATGACGGCGTTCTTTTGAATCTCGACGAACGTGCCGATCAGTGTGTCGTCGCCGATGGTGCAGCCGTAGAGATTGCAGAAGCCGGGCAGCGTGACGTTGCTGCCAAGTTGCACGTCGGCGGCGATTCGCAGTGTGGGATCGGTGCTATTCATTGTGAGTGGTCCGCAGCGTGAACATTGGTTTCTGTCAGTTAGATCGGAACAGTAGACCGATAACTGCAATTGCGCTCCTCGGGGATGTGTGCGCGTGGGGTGTTTCTGCCGTGATGTGGTGCGTCCGATAAGCAGTATTCCGCGAAGAAGCAAGCGTGTGCCGAGTTTCTCGTCTTCAGAGTGCTCGATTCGTCTCCGATCTAAAGAAGTGAAGAGTATCCAGCGAGCGTGGACTATCTGCGAGTGACCTCCAGGGACGGTTGACATGATCAAAGCGGGTATTATCGGATTGGGTTACTGGGGACCGAACCTCCTGCGGAACTTTTGTAAGAATCCGGACATCGAGGTCGTGACCGCGGCGGACCCGCGGCCTGAGGCGCGAAGCAGTCTGCAAAGCCAGTATCCCAGCGTGCGCTACGTCGAAGACGGCATGGCGGTCATCAATGATCCCGAAGTGGAGGCGGTTGCGATCGCCACACCCGTGCACTCTCATTACCCGCTGGCCAAGGCGGCGCTCGAGGCGGGCAAGCACGTGTGGATCGAAAAGCCGCTGACCGACAACGCCGAGCAGGCTGCCGAGCTGGTGGCGCTCGCGGAGAAGAACGATCTCATCCTGCTCACCGATCATACCTTCATTTACACGCCGGCGGTGGAGAAGCTCAAAGATCTGGTACTGCGCGGCGAGTTGGGCGACATTTACTATTACGATTCCGTGCGCGTCAATCTGGGCCTGTTTCAGAACGAACTGAGCGTGCTGTGGGACCTCGGCCCGCACGACGTGTCGATCATGCAGCATCTCATCGACAAGCCCATGAAATGGGTGCAGGCGGTCGGAGCCAAACACGCCGGGCAGTCGCAGGAAACGTTGGCGTACATCACGGTACAGTTCGAAGACAACATCATCGGCCACGTCCACGTCAACTGGCTGGCGCCGGCCAAGATCCGGCAAGTCATCGTCGGCGGATCGAAGCGGATGTGCATCTACGACGACAACGAGCCGTCCGAAAAAATCAAGGTCTACGATAAGGGCGTGGAACTCAAGTCCATCGAAGGCATCCACAGCGCGCTGGTGCAATATCGCCTCGGCGACATGCACGCCCCGGCCCTGCCGAATGCGGAAGCGCTGGCCCGGGCCACGGCGCACTTCGCGCATTGCATCAAGTCCCACACGCAGCCAATCACCGACGGCCGGGCCGGCTTGGCCGTGGTGCAGGTCCTGGAGGCGGCCCAGCAGTCAATGGCTGAGCAGGGCCGGCGAGTGTACTTCGTGGATCCGCGCCGAGAGGACCCCGCCAAACACTATCAAGACAAGCTCGTGCAACTGATTTCCTCGCCGACGATGGTCCGATAGGCCACGGGGCATCATCAATGCCCGCGTCCTGCCCGATCAGCCCGTCTGCAAGCATTTCGTGAGTTTCCAGAGCGTTAAGCGGTTCTGCGATCAGGCCGAAATGTAAATGGTTCTATGCGCTTAGGCTTCGTCAGAGGCTGGAGCACGGGCCCGAGCCGCCGCAGCGGAGCGCAGGTCGCCCCGCGCGCTGCCGAGCCGGGAACCAGAGGGAATCATGCAGAGCCCGACGCTCAAAAAGTCTGCTCGTCATCGTGGCGGCCTCACGTCCGGGGCACTGCCCTGGCTTTATGTGTCGACCCTGGTCGGGTTCGTCGTAGTGGCCAGTATGTTGATTTATGCAGGCCGGAAATTCAACGCCGAATCGGTCGCCATTCAAACACAGACCAAGGCGATCAGCGAACAGCAGGTGCTCAGCGAGCGACTCAAGACGCTGGCGACCGAGCACTGGTTTCCCGGCGCGGACATGATCGACCTCAAAGACCGGCAGAGCGAAGCGACGCAACAAATGAAGGCTGTTCTGGCGCGCCTGGAAATGCTCTCCGAATCGCCGGAGCTGGCCGACTTTTATTCGGGTGATATGAAGTTCTACGTCGAGCAAATGATTACGAGTTGGGGCACGGCGCAATACGAACTGCGCCATATCTCCAAGGTGCGCATCCGCCGCGGCGGACGCGAGCTGCAGCGCGTGCAGCATGCCTGCGATCAATTGCTCCGCAGCGGCGCGTATTTGATGCAGGAATCACTCGGCGCCCAGCAGGCCAATCAGTCAAAACGAACCAAGCTGCTGTACCTCTTCGCGGGCAGCCTGGGACTTCTCGGCTTGATCATGCTGTGGTCACTGTGGGCGGCGAGCGAAACTCGTATGGAGATTCTGGCTCTGAACCTGCAACTGGAGGAGCGCGTCGCCGAGCGGACGGCGGAGCTCGAGAAAGCCAACATGTTCCTCTCCAACGTGCAGTCGTCGATCGGCTCGGCGCTGGTGGTGATCGATCCGCAGAACAAGATCATCAGTTGGAATCCAGCGTCGGAGAAGCTGTGGGGCCTGCCTCGCAGTCAGGCGGAAGGGCGGGATGTCTTCTCGGCACTGCCGCTGGAAGACCCCGAAAGTTTCCATTCCGCCGTGCGGAAAGTCCACCAGACGTTGCAACCCGTGTCGCTCCGAGAACTGGGCTTGAAGGACCACCGTGGGGAGCCGGCCGCGGCGGGCTGGGGGAACGGCTCGCTGGTGCCGATGGTGGGGCCGCTGGGCGAGTTGCGCGGCATCGTCATTCTGGTGGATGACGTCACCGAGCGCATCCACGCCCGCCGGGAGCTGGCCGCCCGCGCCGAACAAATTGCAGAGACAAACAGCACCCTGAAACGACTCAACAACGACATGGAGCAGTTCGTCTATGCCGCTTCACACGACCTCCGCTCGCCGATGGTCAACATGCACGGACTCACCAAGAAGCTCGACAAGACCTTCGAAAAGGTGCGCGAGCGTTTGAACGGCCACGGCCGATCCGCCGATGCGGAGGACAGCGCCGAGCCGTCGGAACTGCGGAACCTGCTGGACCACGACATTCCCCGGCTGCTGCTGCGGATCAATCGCAGCATCAGCAAATTCGGATCGATCATCGACGGCCTGCTGCGCTATTCGCGGACCGGCCGTGAGGAGTACCACTGCATCGAAATAGACATGGCCCAGGAAGTGGCCCGGGCCATCGAGTTGTATACGGCGACCGTCGAAGAGAAGGGCGTGCAGATTTACGTCGATGATCTGCCGCCGGCCTTCGGAGATCCGGATGCGATCAATAAGGTGCTCGCTAACTTGATCGAGAATGCGCTGAAGTACCTCGATCCGGATCGCGACGGTGAGATTGTGGTTGAAGGCCGAGAACAGGATGACGGGATGTGTGCGTATTTCATCCGCGACAACGGCGTGGGCATTCGGGAAGGCGACCTCGAGCGGGTATTCAAGATATTCGAGCGTGTCGATTCGGGAAACGAGAAGGGCGAGGGTCTGGGATTGGCGATTGTGAAGCGAATAATCGAGCGCCACGGCGGCGAGATTTCGGTGGAATCGCGCTGGAACGAAGGCACGACCTTCTGGTTCACGCTGCCCGCAGTGCGGGCCGACGAGCCGCGGGTCCCGGCGCGCCGGGAGAATCCCGCCCCCGGCTCGGTAAGTCGTTGAAGGAGAGTATGACGGTGAGTCGAACTGAACCCCATCGTAAGGCAACGATCCTGCTGGTCGATGACGACGAGATTTTCGTCGAATTGATGAGCGACGAACTCAAACCCCACTTCGTGGTGGAATGGGCCCGAGACGGCAAGACGGCGCTGGAATCGGTAGGCCGGCGGACGCCGGACGCCATCTTTCTGGATCAGGGTCTGCCGGATCTCTCCGGGGTGGCGCTGATCGACGAACTGCGGAAAGCGGGGTGCGAATCTCCGGTGGTCATGCTGACGGCGTCTCAGGACGTACACGTGGCGGCGGCGGCCATGCGGGCCGGCGCCATCGACTTCGTCGTCAAAGACGCCGGCGACCCCTTCTACGACGACATCGTTCCCACCGCCACGCGGGCCGTCGAGAAATGGAACAATGAAAAGGAACTCGAATACCTGCGCGAGCTGGAAGAAGAGCAAGTCCGGCGGACCACGAAGCTCAACGAGGAGCTGCGCCACGCCAACGATCAGCTCGAAGAGGCCTATCAAGACATCGCAGCCTCGCAAGGCCAGCTCCGGGCCAAGAACCAGCGACTCAGCGAGTTGTATGACACGGCCCACCGCTTTGTCGACAACGTCTCGCACGAGATGCGCACGCCTTTGACGGTCATCAAGGAATTCGTGTCCATCATTCTGGACGGCCTGGCCGGCGAGGTCAACGAGGAGCAGCGCGAATATCTGTCGATCACGATGGCCAAGACCAACGACCTGGCCCGCATGGTCGAGGACATGCTGGATATCAGCAAGATCGAAGCGGGCTTGTTTCGCGTGGAGCGCACGCGCTGCCGGTTCGGCGACGTGCTCGAGGGCATTCGGAATTCGATCGAACAGCAAGCCCGACGGTGCAACATTGAACTTTTGATCGATGAGGATCCCGATTTGCCGGACCTGTTCTGCGATAAGGAGAAGGCCGGCCGAGTCTTGATCAATCTGGTCGTCAACGCGACCAAGTTCTCCGACCAAGGCACGAAGGTCTGGGTCCACGCCCGCTTGGGCGCGCGGCGGGATGAAGTCGTGATCGACGTGCGCGATCAAGGATCCGGCATCGGGCCGGAGAATCTGCAAGTCATCTTCGAGCGCTTCCAGCAGGTCGGCCAGGGCAAACGTTCCAGCACCAAGGGCTTCGGCCTGGGCTTGAACATCGTCAAGGAACTGGCCTGTCTGAATCTGGGCGACATCAGCGTGCAAAGCACGCTCGGTGAGGGCAGCACCTTCTCGCTGACCGTCCCGGTGTTTGACTACCAGCACCTGATTCATCGTTTCATTGCCCGCCGAGAGACGTTTGATCGTCACGGCGATCAAGTGGTCATTATCCGAGCCGCGGCGGCGGACCCGAGCGGGCCGGCGCCCGACATTGGACCCCATATCGCGAGTTTCGTGGCCCACTATCTGGCAGCGTTCGATTTGACATTTGACCGGCCGGACCAAAACGACGTCATCCTGTTGGCTTTGACGTCGGACCCGAAAGCGATGGTCCAGCGCCTGCTGACCAAGAATCGCGAGGAGATGCGCCTGTCGCCGGGCAGCACGGTGGACGTGTCCTTTGAAGTACTGCACCGCTGGAACGTAAACGAGGATCCGTCGAACATTGCAGAGACATTCGTCGCACTGTTTGGCCATGAATTCGCGGAGCAATCCAATGAACCGTAAGAAAATCCTCATCGTCGATGATGATCGTCAAGTGTCACTGGCGTTGTCTATTCGGCTCAAGGCGGCGGACTACGACGTGGACGTCGCCGGCGACGGTGAAAACGCGCTGGAGAAACTCACGGCCAGCGTGCCCGACGTGGTCCTGCTCGACATGCGCATGCCGGGCATCGACGGGTTGGAGGTCATGAGACAAATGAAACAGGATCCGCGGCTGGCGAACATCCCGGTGATTTTCGTATCCGCCAACGCCCAGGAAACCGCCAAGCGGGCAGCGCTCAACGCGGGCGGGAAGATCTTCCTGGAAAAGCCCTTCGAATCGCGCGCCCTTTTGGAGGCCATCCAGCGCGTGCTCGAACAGAATTCAGGAGTCACGACCTGATCATGCGTACCAAGTCGGTTCTCATCGCAGACGACGATGCCATGCTGGTCCGCGTGCTCACGGTCCGCTGCCGGCACCTGGGCCTCGAGGTGCGTCAGGCCTCGGACGCCATGCAGGCACTGGTCATGATTCACAAGGATCCGCCGGACTTGATCATCATGGACGTTTCCATGCCCGCCGGAGACGGCCTGAGCGCCTGCAAGATGCTGGCCTCCGACTCGCGTTTGCAGGAGATTCCCGTGATCATTCTCACAGGACGATCGGATGAGCAGATTCGCGAGCAGGTCGGCGGAATGGGCGCCCACTATGTCTTGAAATCGCCGGACTGCTGGCAGGAAATCAAGCCGCTGCTGAGTCGCCTTTTGAACCTGGAGCTTGAGTCTGAGCCTACGCCCGACCCGAAGCCTGCTCCGCCTGCGGCGGACCGCGGCGGACCGGCTCCTCGGACGCCAGAGGCACGCTCCGCGACTCGACTGAGCTCGTCGAAGTCCGCAGCGGACCCCGCCTCCGGCCGGCCGCGAGTGCTGGTCGTCGATGACGATCCCAGCGTGACCGAAGCGCTGCGCATTCGGTTGGAATCGAGCAATTACCGGGTCATTTGTGCCCACGGAGGAGCCGCGGCCTACTGGGCCGCGATGAAGCAAAAGCCGAACATCATCACGCTCGATATCGGCATGCCGGAGTTGGACGGCGCGGATCTTCTGAAGAAGCTGAAGTCGCACCCGCTCACTCGGGGAATTCCAGTGATTGTCCTGACCGGCAATACGGATCAGAGCACCAAAAAGGAACTCTTGAATCTGGGAGCGGCCGCGTACCTGACCAAGCCGTTTCGGAGCAGCGATTTGCTCACTGAAATCGAGAACATCTTGGCCGCTGCAGGCACGGAAGCTCACACCGATCACTGAAGCAAAGAGA
>JADFJZ010000077.1 GCA_022565195.1 Planctomycetota bacterium
CGTGGCGGCGGAGTGGCGTAGCCGATTCGGTGACCAGCGGTGCGCTTTCCTCCACTCGGCGTGCTTCGCTGCGTCCAGATCGTCGGGCGGCGGAAAGGCCGAGTCGCAGGGAAACTCATCCAAAACAGACAACACCTCCTCATGCAGGTCTGAGAATTCATGCCTCAACACAAAGACTCCAAATTCTAGAGCTGCGTTCGTGATGCAGTGTGGAAACTGCCTTTGATAATCAATACAGTATCGGAAGTTCTCAATTGCCTCTTCCGCACGCCCGACATCCTCGCAGCATTGTGCTTTTTGTAAATAAACAGAAGCGAGCTGAGTACATTCATCTGGATATTGCTCAAGGATTCGATTTAACAACTCAACCGCACCGCGCAGTGCATCCGTTTTCCCCGTCTCTTGTAAATGTAGGGCTTGGATGCGGCAGTACTGAGCCTTATTAAAATCGGTTCGCGACCGTCCAAGCCTTTCGAAGAAGCTGTTTCTCTGTCCTTCACCCCATCTCTTTTGCCTATACCAGTCGTTATCGCCCATGGTGGCAACCAAGCACTGTCCTGAGAAACATCCACGGGAGGGCATGGGTCTGCCCGACCGATCCCCTTTCCAAGGATCTACGAAAAGTGAGCAACATCGCGAGAACCATCTACTGGACGATCAGCAATCATGACCAAACAGGGACGATTGGCCACGGTCCATAGGATCTTACGATTGTAGGCTTTCGCGAGCGCAGAAGCAATTTTGTTTGGACTCCGACTTGCAGTACAATGCCCGCCCCGGGCCAGTGACGGTCGCCGCCTGGGATTCGCGAAGTCGTGCGGGAGATCACGATCCATGAAATGGACGATCCACGTTCTGATGACTCTGGCGGTGCTTGTCGGCGGTCAATCCGGTGCTGCTGCTGCCGACCCCGTGCGTAGCGAAACCGCCATCCTGTCGGCCATCCCAGCCGACTGCTGGGGCTTTGTGCAGATCAACAATCTGCGGGCTTTGGACGACAAACTGGTCACGTTTCTGGAGCAAATCAAGCTCCCGCCCATGCGGCTGATCGAGATGCTGCAAGCGCGGCTGAACCTCGGGCCGCGGATCACATACGACGGCAGCCTCGCCATCGTGTTCACGCCGGCCGACACCCTGGCCGACATGGGCACGCGGACCGTGCTGGTCTTCCCCTGCGCCAGTGTCGAATCGCTGCTGAGCGATTTCCCGACCGAGAAGATTCGAGACAACCTCTGGCGCGCGGAACTCGTTTGGGGCCCGACCTACGTCGGTCAGCAGGGAGAATTCGCCGTATTCGGAACTACGGAACAGGCCGCCAATGCCGTGCTGAACGGCAAGAAGCGGATCAACAAGATCATCACCGGGCCTTTGCTGGAGGAGTTCAAGCGCAGCGACGCCAACATCTGGATCAACGTCCAGGCATTCCTCGCCAGCCCAGCCATGAACAGCGCGCCCGCTGAGAACGACCCGTCCGGCGGCAGCGCGTCAATTTTCGGGAGCGGTTCCGTGCTGGCGATGAATCGCGATACGCTCAAACAGATCGAGTCCGCGCACCTCGGTGTCCATCTCAATGCCGCGCGCATCAAAATCACCGGCACCATTCAGCCCGTGCGCGACTCGGTGCTGGCTGCTCTGCTCGAATTCGGGTCGCCCGCGGATCCGTCATTGCTGGCGCTGCTGCCGAACCAGCCGTTCATCGTCGCCGCCGCAGGCCGGGCCACCGCCGCTCAGGCGCAGATCAAAGCGGCCGAAATCGACAAATTCCTCGATTCCGAAGCGATTGCGAGCGGCACGGACCCCGAGAAACTCGCGCAATTTCGCCAGGCCTTGCGTTCCGTGATCGGTGCGATCCAGAGCGGCGCCGGGGCGCTGTCCACCCAGCCGCAGAGCCCGGAAGGACTGCTCGCCGTCATCGGCGCTTTCAAGCTGACCGATGCCCAGGCCTGGCTCGCAGACGTCCAGAAAGCCGCCGGTCTGCTCGGCGAAGGTTTCTTCGTGAACGAGTCGGCCAAACGCTTCTACAACAGCGTTCGCTACCAGCCAAACGCCGACACCATTACCGGCGTGCCGGTTCACCATTTGGTTCTGGATCTCATCGAAACGTCAGCCGAAACGCCGGCGCGGAAGATTGATTATTCGGCAGCGCTGGGCCCGGCGAAAAAAGTGATTCAAATCGCCGCGGTGGACAGTCAGACCGTGGTGGTGTGCGTGGGCGACCATCCGCGCGTCATGGCGGCTTTGATCGCGTCGGCGCGCGGGCAGGCGCCCGGGTTGGACCGCTACACCGGGCTGGCCAAGGTCAAACCGTTTCTTCCCGGCGACAATAACGTGTTCGTGTTGTTCTCGCCGGAGGAGTTGATCCGCACCGGCCGCACCCTGGCGCGCATGCAGGACAAGGTCGAATCGTTCGGCTATCAAATGCCGCAGATCGACACGCCGATCGGCGCGACCGTCGCGCGGTCGCCCGCCGGCTGCCGGATTGAAGCAGTCATTCCCATCGATCTGGCCGCAGCGCTCAAGTCGATGTTTCTCGATCCCCGCAAGACGCCCTCGGCGATCGATCCCCCGCCCGAAGGAAACTGAATCCCACCTCAATCGATCCACCGCAAAGCGCGCAGAGCAACACGGAGCACACATCAATTTGGGGTTGACGTCCTTCGTTTAGCGGCGACCCGCAGGGGAGCGCGTCTTGCTGCAAGGTGCAATCACAACTGCTCCAGCAGTTTTCGCAGGAACCCCTGATACAGGCCATCCGCCATGCTGCGGACCGCGTCGGGCCGCATGGAATCGACCATCATTTGCTGAATCTTGCTCTTGGCCTGACGGGCAGCGCCCTTCAACTCCGCGACCAGAGTTTCGGCTCTTTCGAGTTCCGAAACCTGCATCGCCAGCAAGTATCGGATAATCAAGTCGTTGATCTCCGTCGCATTCAGAGCGGTTTTGTGAGTCGTGGGGCCTTCCCGCTGAGGAGTCACCGTCGGCTGGGGCACTTCTTTCGTTTCGCGGCCTAAGGCCGCCGCGATTTCCATTGCTTCCTTTTTCAGTCGCTCCGCGGCCGCGCGGGTATCCTCGTCATCCAGCTCCAGCGGAATCTCGTCGAGTTCACTCTGCGGCGTGGGGATGTACACCGAGTTGTGGCAGTGCGGGCACTTGCCCCGCCGCCCCGCAGCTTTGAGGGGCGCTTTGATCGCGTGGTTGCAGTGTTCGCAAGTGACCCGAATGTGATCGGACATTGAATCTCCGCTACGAATCGGCTACGCCGGCCGGCAATGTGTCCCGGCGGCGCGAGCGAAAAACGAGCCGAATGGGAACTTCCGGGAACGGAAGCTGTTCGCGCAGCCGGTTGAGCAGGAAGCGGCGGTAGTCGTCGCGGATCAAATCCGGCTTGTTGACGAACACGACCACTGTCGGCGGAGTCGTGCCGACCTGTGTGCCATAGTAAATCTTGACTGCCTTGTTGCCGCGTCGCGGCGAAGCGCTGCGTTGCTCCTTAGCTGCTTCGAGCACTTCATTCAGTCGAGCGGTGCCCACGCGCGTGCGGGCCTGCTTGAACAGCGATGTCGCCAGATCGATCGTCGCCAGCACGCCGCGACCCTCTTTGGCGGTGATGGTCGAGATCGGCGCGTAATCCACTTCCGGCAGCATCTTGGTCAAGTACTCTTCATAATCCGACGTCGAGGCCTGCCCTTTGGCCAGATCCCACTTGTTGACCACGAGTATGCACGGCTTGTCGTTCTCGGCGATGAAGCTGGCCAGTTTCTTGTCCACTTGGCTGACGGGCTCGGCGGCGTCGATGAACAAAAGAACCACGTCGGCCCGCGTGATCGAGCGCTGAGCACGCACGAATCCATAAAACTCGATGTCGGTGGCCATTTTGTTCTTTTTGCGCACGCCGGCGGTATCGATGACCAGGAGTTGCCGCCCGTCCTTCTCGAAACGCACGTCGACGGCGTCGCGGGTCGTGCCGGGCACCTCGCTGACGATGACGCGCTCTTCGCCCGCGATGGAATTGATGAACGTGCTCTTGCCGGAGTTCCGCTTGCCGACCACCGCGATTTTCATGACCGGCTCTTTCGCGACGCCGGAGGACAACGGCCCGACGACCTTCGCGATGCGCTCGAGCAGTTCCCGCCGCCCGATGTTGTGATGAGCGGAGACCGGCAGAGCCCCGCCGAAGCCGAGCTTGTGGAATTCGCCGATCAGCGGCTCGACGTTGAATTGATCAACCTTGTTCGCCACCAGCAGCACACGCCGGTCGTGCCGCCGCAGCAGGCGGGCGACTTCTTCGTCGAGCGGCGTGACGCTTTCGCGCGCGTCCACCACGAACAGGATCAGCGCCGCCTGAATGATCGCGTAGCGAATCTGCTGCTCGACGTGGTCGGTGAGGTTGTCGTGGTCCTCGATGCCGAATCCGCCGGTATCGACCAGCTCGAAATACACGTCATTGACGTTGCACACCGTGCTGACCCGGTCGCGCGTTACACCGGGCGTGGGATCGACGATCCCGATCATCCGCCGCGCAATACAATTGAGCAGCGAACTCTTGCCGACGTTCGGCCGGCCTACAATGGCAACAACAGGCAAACTCATGGAATAGTAACGAGTAACGAGTAATCGGTAACCAGTAGTCGGTAGTCAGTAGAGTAGGTTTGGACCCACCCTTCCCTTTTCGCTCTGCGGTCTCTGCGATCTCTGCGGTAAACTCTCTTCCCACCGCCCAGTATACCGCTCTGATCCGATTATGGGTACGTCAATTCGCGCTGGACGGGTTTGTGTACGCTGGCGAGCACCTCGGCGGGTGGTCGGGAGTGATAGCGTGGGTCCGGTGCGATGGCCAGGTGATCGTGCTCGACGGTGTCCGGCTTGGCGAAGAAATCGGCGAAGTGTGCCCCTGCTTCGACTTGATCGCCGCCGCCGAAGCCGATCGCCTCCAGCCACCGCCCCACCCGATCCGACGCCTCCGCCGGGTAGCTCAGCACCGTGCATTCGGGCATTTCTGCCTGCGAATCGCACCCCAGTCGCCAATGCAACACCGCCGGCGGAGCGGAGATCCTGGCCGACTGCTTGAGCGCCTCGAAGTCCGCCCGCGCCGCGTCGGCCGACGCCCGGTAGAAGACCATGCCCTCCCACACGTTGACATCAAGCCGGCTCAGCCCGCGAAGCGAAAGCTCCCCGTGCGCCGTGGCGTGATGAATCTTGTACGCCCGCCCGCCCTTGAACTCCGGCGACCCCAGCAGCACCTCAATCTCCTCCGCCGTGTACCCCACCGCCACCCGCTCGCCGAAGTCGAACACGTACAGGCCTTGATAGAGTTCCGGATGGTTGAGCGTGGGAAGATTCATGCAACATCCAGCGTCGTAATCTCACCGCTGATGTCTTGTTTGCCACCGACTTTAGTCGGTGGTCAACGGCCGAGAACATTATTTCTTGAGCCGGCTTCAGCCGGGCTTCTCGAAGAGATCAAAAGCCCGGCTAAAGCCGGCTCATGGTGATCTGCAAATTCTCTAACCACCAGCTAAAGCTGGTGGCAAACAAGAGAATATGCTTGTGCGTTTCACGCTTCATGAGAAGTCTTGTAGACCGCTGGGCTATTTTCATTTGTCCCTACGGGGCAAAGACTGAACCGACACTCAGTTTCGAACCTTTGTGTCGTCAATCATCATCTCAAAACCAATCTTACAAACTTGCGTTTCCCACGTTGGACGATGTCGCCGGATTTGACTTCCACGGTGCCGTTGGGGTCTTCGATGGGTTTCTGGTTGATGCGGACGCCGCCTTCGGCGATGAGTCGGCGGGCTTGGCCGTTGGTGGCGGCGAAGCCGCACAGGACAACCAGCTTGAAGGCGGGAATATGGCCGTCTTCGAGTTCCGAGGCGGGAATGATCTGCTCAGGAATGTCGTCCGGCTGGCCGCCCTTCATTTTGGCGAAAAACTCGTGCTCGGCCTTGTCGGCTGCGGCGGCATCGTGATACCGCGTGGCGATGTCCTTGGCCAGTGCGACCTTGGCGTCGCGGGGGTTGGACTTGATCGCAGCGGCGAACTGCTCGGCGGGCACGCGGGTCAGCAGCGTGTAGTAATCCGCCATCAATGTGTCGGGAATGCTCATGATCTTGCCGAACATGTCGTCAGCCGGCTCGGTCACGCCGACATAGTTGCCCAGCGACTTGCTCATTTTTTCCGTGCCGTCCAGGCCGACGAGCAACGGCATGATCATGACGACCTGCGGCTGCTGCCCTTCGATCTTCTGCAAGTCCCGGCCGACGAGATTGTTGAAGGTCTGGTCGGTGCCGCCGAGTTCGACGTCGGCCTCGATGCACACGCTGTCCCAACCCTGCATCAATGGATAGAGCAGCTCGTGGATGCCGATTTCCTGCTCGGCTTTGAAGCGCTTCTCGAAGGTATCGCGTTCAAGCATGCGGGCGACGGTCTTCTTGCTGGCCAGCCGCAGCACGTCGGCGAAGTTCATCTTGGCCAGCCATTCGCTGTTGGAGCGGACCTCCAGCTTGTCGGGCGACAGGTCCAGCACCTTGCCGGCCTGGTCGAGATAGGTCTGGGCGTTGGCTTTGATTTGCTCGGGCGAGAGCATCGGGCGTGTCGCGTTGCGGCCGGAAGGGTCGCCGACCATGGCGGTGTAGTCGCCGATGATCAGCACGGCCTTGTGCCCGAGGTCTTGAAACTGCCGCAGCTTGCCCAACACAACCGTGTGGCCCAGGTGGATGTCCGGCGCGGTGGGGTCCATGCCCAGCTTGGCCCGCAGCGGTTTGCCGGTCTC
>JADFJZ010000078.1 GCA_022565195.1 Planctomycetota bacterium
AATTTCCTGTTCCACAATCAGGGCGGCCGCAAGTTTCGCAATGCCGGCCTGATCTCCGGCGTGTCGGCCAACTACGAAGGTTTCACGCAGGCGACGATGGGCATCGCCGTCGGAGACGTCGATGGCAACGGCTACGCGGATCTTTTCACGACGAACTTCGCCAGCGACACCAACACGCTGCACGTCAACCTCGGCGACGGTTTCTTCGAGGACCGCACCAGCCAGTACGGCCTGGCGATGATCAGCAGGCCTTACTTGTCGTGGGGCGCGGGTTTCTACGATTTCGACTCGGACGGCGATGAAGATTTGTTCGTCGCCAGCGGGCATGTCTACGCTGGTGCAACCAAGCACAAGCTGGACGCGGGTTACCAGCAGCCGCCGCTGCTGTTTGAACGCGGCGAGCGCCGTTTTGGACTCAACAAAGAAGCCGGCGGGATGTTCAAGAGCCGGTACTCCGGCCGGGCGACCGCGTTCGGCGACATCGATGATGACGGCGACGTGGATGTGGTGATGACGACGCTGAACGGGCCGGTGCGGATCTTCCGCAACGACTCGCCGCGGCGCAGCGTCGCAATTGTCGAACTTCGCGGGCCTCGCGGGAATCCGCGCGGCCTGGGCAGCATGATCGAGCTGATCGCCGACGGGGTCACCGGGCAGCGCCGCTGGATCCACGGTGGGAGCTTTCAATCCTGCGACGCCCCGCGCGCCTACTTCGGCCTGGGAAACTTGCCCCCGGATACAAAGCTCACCATTCGCGTCACTTGGCCCGACGGGAAAACCACTCAGCACCCCGGCGTGTCACCGAATCACCGGGTCGTCATTCCGCATTCGGGCGGCGGGCTCAAATCGACTGCAATCAACAGACGCAGCGACGAGAGCAAGCCGTAAGGCGTTTTCTCGAAACCTCGTTGAGGCGCTACCGGTCCGCCCGCAGCGAGCCCGCAGCCTGAGCGCATGTTTCGCGGCCACGCAGCGCGCAGGTGTCAGCCCCGTAGGGGCCTAATGAAAATAGCCCAGCAGTTCACTGCTGGGATGAAAGAGTGCTATTGAGCCAATAAGTCCCTTGGGGACGACTGAAGTGAAGTCGGCGAATGTTTCTGTGGTCGAGTGCCTCAGCCGTCCCTACGGGACTAAATTGTGGGCTTGGATTCGGAACCCAGCGATGAATCGCTGGGCTATTCTCAAATGTCCCTACGGGACACGAATGTTCCTATGCGCATGTCTCTACACATGTCTCTACGTGTCTCACCGGGACACGCATGTCCCTACGCAAATGTCCCTACGGGACACCCAGATGCTAAACAGATACTGGCCTGGACGGCACGCTACTTCGGGCCGGCGCTGAGCACTTCGGCGGGGACGCCTTCGAATTTCTTGAAGTTCTCTTTGAAGCGCTCTGCCAGTTCCGTGTTCTTGGCTTGATAGGCGCCTTTGTCCTGCCAAGTGTTCTGCGGAACGAGCACCTCGGCGGGCACGTCCGGGCAGCTCTTGGGAATCTTCAGGCCGAAGACGGGGCCGGTGGTGTATTCGACGTTGTCCAGCGCTCCGGCGAGGGCGGCGTTGAGCATGGCCCGGGTGTGCGGCAGGCTCATGCGCTGGCCGACGCCGTAAGGCCCGCCGGTCCAGCCGGTGTTGACCAGCCAGCAGCGGGCGTGGTGCTGCTTGAGGCGGTCGGCCAACATGCGGGCGTAGGTCATCGGCTTTTGCGTGAAAAACGGCGCCCCGAAGAGCGAGCTGAACGTCGCTTCCGGTTCGGTGATGCCGGCTTCGGTCCCGGCGACCTTGGCAGTGTAGCCGGACAGGAAGTGGTACATGGCCTGCTCTTCAGTCAGCCGCGAGATCGGCGGCAACACGCCGAATGCATCGCAAGTCAAAAAGACCACGTTCTTCGGGTGGCCGCCGATGCTGGGCGTGACAATGTTGTCAATGTACTCGAGCGGATAGCCGGCCCGCGTGTTTTCGGTACGGGAGTCGTCGTCGTAGTCGGGCAGGCGCGTGACTGGATCGATTATGACGTTTTCCAAAACACTGCCGAACTTCAGCGCCCGGTAGATCTGCGGCTCGGTCTCTTCGGACAGCTTGATGCACTTGGCATAGCAGCCGCCCTCGAAGTTGAACACACCGGTCGGGCTCCAGCCGTGCTCGTCGTCGCCGATCAATCTCCGTTGCGGATCGGCGGAGAGCGTGGTCTTGCCCGTGCCGCTCAGTCCGAAGAATAGGGCTGTGTCACCATCGGAGCCCACGTTGGCGCTGCAATGCATGGGCAACACGTCGCGCTGCGGCAAAAGGTGGTTCATGATGGTGAAGACGCTTTTCTTGATCTCGCCGGCGTAGTGCAACCCGCCGAGAAGGATCATGTGCTGCTCAAAATCGATGATGACGAACGCTTCGGAGTGGGTACCGTGTTGCACTGGGTCGGCCTGAAAGCTCGGCAGGCCGAGAATCGTGAAATCGGGAACATGGTTTCCTGTGGTGCCGACCGGCGGGCGCACAAACATGGTCCGTGCGAAGAGGCTGTGCCAGGCATACTCGGTGATCACGCGGATGGGCAGGCGATAATCCGGGTCAGCCCCCGCAAAACAGTCCTGCACGTAAACATGTTTGCCGGCCAGAGAGGCGATCATGTCCTTGCGGAGCTTGTCGAAACGCGCGCGCTCGATGGGCACATTGATCTTGCCCCAGTTGACCAGTTCTTGCGAGGGCGTGGACTTCACAAGGAACTTATCGTTGGGCGATCGGCCGGTGCGGCTGCCGGTCTCGGCGACCAGCGCGCCGTTGGCGGCCAATTGGCCCTCGCCGAGGCGGACGGCGTGCTCTACCAACTCGGCGGATCCCAGGTTCCAGTACGCGGTGCCGACGTTGCTCAAACCATGTTCATCGATACCATATTTGCTCGGAGAGAAACCTTTAGTTTCCACGGCGGTCCCCTTGCTCCCTGAAGTTGTGGCTGTTTGTGTGTGTTGCAAATCGATTCTCCGCCTCGACGGTTCGTTTTGGAATCCTGGCATTTGGCCCGTCAACAAGTTTAATCGGCCGATGCCCCACCGCAAGCCATGCCTTTCCGCTCTTGACAAGCGAGACACTCACGTATAATTACTCCGGAGCCGCCCAATATCGAGCGGCAAGGGTGATTCAAACCATCTATTTGACCATGAAACAGGTCGATCGACAGACATGATAGAAGTCCGGAATCTGACCAAATGGTTCGGCCCCGTCCTCGCGGTCAAAGATATCAGCTTTGACGTGGCTGAAGGGCAAATTGTGGGGTTTTTGGGCCCTAACGGGGCCGGCAAGTCCACCACCCTGCGAATCCTCACAGGCTACCAAGCTGCCAACAGCGGCTCCGCGCGGGTCGCGGGGTTCGATGTTTTCACTGAGTCCATGAAGGTCCGGCAGCACATTGGGTATCTGCCCGAATCGACGCCGATGTACCCGGAGATGCGCGTGCGGGAGTTTCTGAAGTTCCGGGCCAAGCTGAAAGGGGTGCCCAGGGCAGAAATTGCCAAGCGAATCGAATATGTCTCCGGAGAGTGCTGGCTGGAGGAATTCATTGACCGCCCGATCGGGCAACTATCCAAGGGTATGAAGCAACGAGTCGGCTTGGCGGACGCACTGATCAATGACCCCAAAGTCCTGTTTCTGGATGAGCCGACCATCGGGCTGGACCCCACGCAGATCCGCCAGACGCGAAACTTGATCGCCAAGCTGGGCGAGCGGCACACTGTGATGCTCAGTTCGCACATCCTCTCGGAAGTCGAGGCGATTTGCTCGGACGTGATCATCATCGCCCGCGGCGAAGTGGTGGCCCAGGGCTCGCCGAGCGAGTTGCGCGCCAAGATCAGCAAGTCGTCGCGGCTCATTTCAGAGATCAAAGGCCAGGACGGCGAGGTGGCCGCCGCGGTCAAGGGCCTGGCCGGCGTGCGCCGAGTCGATTCGCAGAGCACCGACGGCTGGTGTCGCCTGAGCATTGACACGAAGCCCGGATCCGATGTACGACCTTTGGTGGCCAAGCTGGCCGCCGACAAGGGCTGGGAATTGCGTGAGATTCGACATGAAGTTGCGAGCTTGGAAGACTTCTTCATAAAAATTGTGGCGGAGCAGAGTCGGGCGTGAGCGCACCAACCAGCAACAGAGTATTTTCCGTTCGTGGGTCCGCGCGGGCTCCCGACAAGTCGGGATTCTCCCGGCGCGCCGGGACCCGCGGCTCGTTGGGTATTTGCGAGTCGGCGCGGTTCGGTAGTTTTTCGTAGGAGTTTTGATCGTGCGAGGCGCACTTACCATTACGCAACGCGAGCTGTTGGCGTTTTTCTGTTCGCCGATTGCTTATGTCGTGCTGGTGGTTTTTCTGGCGCTCAACGGCTACTTCTTCAGCTTCATCAATTTGACCTCCGGCGAGGAAGCGTCGCTGCGGTTTCTGTTCGGGCGTTTCATGCCGTTGGTGTTGCTGTTTATCATGCCCATGCTGACCATGCGGCTGATGAGTGAGGAATTCCGGCAGGGCACCATCGAGTCGCTTATGACCGCGCCGGTCAGCGACGCCGCCGTCATTGTGGGTAAGTTTCTGGGAACGTTCATCTTCTACGGTCTGCTGCTGGCGACCACGCTGGTGTACGTGTTGGCCGTCTCGATGTTTGGTGATCCGGATATCGGCGCCCTGGTTGCGGGTTACATTGGCCTGCTTTTGATGGGCGGGCTGTACATTGCGGTTGGGCTGTTCTTTTCGACGTGTACGAGCAATCAAATCATCGCGGTGCTGACCAGCTTTTCGGTGCTGGCCGTGCTGGCCGTGCTGATTGATCGATTCGCTTCTCATGTGGAGGGTCGGCTGCGGGTGGTGCTTCAGCACATCTCCGTCGGGCATCAATTCTCGGAATTCGTGCAGGGGGCGATCAATCTGAACAGTGTTTTGTTCTTCGTGACCTCCACGGTTTTCCTGTTGTTTATATCCGTGAAAGTACTGGAGTCGCGGCGATGGCGGTAGAGAAGAGCAAGCAGACAGCCGCGACGAGCGGCGCCCAGGCTCCGATGCAGTTCGCCGGGCGGCGCTGGACCGTCGGCACGATGGTGACGGTGAGCATCATCTTCGCGGCGGGCCTGATGATCCTTGTTCAGTTCATGGCCTTTCGCGCCCAAAGACCGCTGAAATGGGATTTGACGTCCAGCGGCATCAACTCGCTGAACGTCGGCACGCGCGGCGTGCTGGACAGCCTGGGCGAGCGTAAGGTTTATCTCACCAGCCTGTATCTGGAGACGGACATCGAGACCGACGCCCAGCGCAAATTCCGCCGGGCGGTCGATGATCTGCTGCGCCTCTATCAGGCGGAAAAGCCGTCGCGCATCGAGATCGGCTGGATCAACCCGCTCAAGGACCAGCCCAAGCTTCGGACACTTCTGGAACGTGTCCGCAGCCGGGAACTGTTCAAGACCGAAACCGAGCCCTATGCCGCTGCGATCGAGCGCTTCGAGAAGGAAATCCATGAGCCGTTCCAATTGCAATTGCAGGGCTTCATTGGCCGGTTGAACATGATCGACCAAAGCGCCGCCATCGGCGGCGGCGCCCCGCCGTCGGGCGGGATTGTCAACGCCCTGGAATCGTGGCTGACCCTCGGCAGAAAGGTCATCGAGGATCTGGCCACAATCCGAACCCAGCCGCTGCCGCCTTACTCGGCAGCGACCGTGAGCATCAGAACCTTCTATGACACCGTGGGCTCCAAACTCGATTTGGTAATCAACACGCCGCCCGAGCGGCTTCTTCGCGGAGACCAAATCGACCCGGCGGTTCTGGACGTGCTCGCGTCGATGAAAACGGATCTCAAGCCGTGGGTCGAGCGGTTTGAGACGGAGAAGCAAAAGATTCAAGACCTGCCGGCCCTGGAACTGGATGAGCTGGAACGGTCGTTGCAGCAAAACAACGTGATCGTGGTCGAGTCGGAGGACGGGGCCAAGGCGCTGTCTTTCGAGGAAGTTTGGCCGGCGCTGCGCGAGGGGACCTTCGTCGGCCCCAACGAATTCGACAAGCGCCGCTTCGCCGGCGAAGGCGCCATCACGCCGACGATCCTGCAATTGATCCAAAAAGAAAAGACGGCCCTGGTCTTCACGCGGAGCGGTGGACAACCGCTCTTCGGCATGAGCGGGTTCGGCATGAACGCCCAGCGCGGCTCCCACGTGGCACTCAAAGCCGAGTTGGAGAAACTCAATTACCTGGTCAAGGAATGGGACGTCAAACAGTCGAAGACCAAGCCCACGTTCGATACGCCGCCGACGAAAACGATCTACATTGTGCTGCGCCCAGGACCGAGCAGGGGCCAGCAGGGTATGCCCCTGCCCGGCACAGTGACCCCCAGGAACCGGCCGGGGGTGCTTCCCGCCATCGCCGATCAGGATCCGGTCAGTTTGGTCGTCAGTCGGTTCGATGCTCACCCCAACGAACGGACGCACGCTATGCTACACGAGCGTCGGAACCGTTTGATTATTTCAGTCGGCACGATCGAACTACATAAAGTCAGGTCAATGACCCCGTCAAACCAACAGGGCACTGCATTGACAAGTGCCGGAACAGAACAAAGGCCGTCGGCCATTTCCACACATGGAGCCGGTCGTATTAGGCCTGGATAGGCCTGCTCCAACTGTACGCGTGCCGGACCATCAACCGGTTGCATACCGGCCAATTCCTGAATCGCTGACGCAGTATCCAAACTATGACTTGCGGCTGTTTGATACCATCGA
>JADFJZ010000079.1 GCA_022565195.1 Planctomycetota bacterium
CTGGCCGTCGATTGGCCGACGACCCGAGCGTTTGTCGCGCACGCGGGCATGTGCGGATTCCTGTACATCAACCTCAAAGGGCGACAGGCGACGGGTGTCGTCGACCCAGCCGATTACGACCGCCTGCGAAAGGACATTGCCGAAAAGCTGCTCAGTGTTACAGTGCCCGACACGAACGGCAAAGAGATTGCACCATTCGAGGCTGTCCACGAACCGGAAACGCTTTACGGCTGCGACCGGGAGCAGTATGAGTGGCTGCCTGATTTGCTTCTCGTTCCCCGGCCTGGCCTGGCAGTCGTGCGAAAGATCAGGAGCAGACAACCAGTGATGTGGAGTACGTTCCGCAAACTGGAAGGCACACACCGGATGGAGGGCATCTTCATCGCCGCCGGCAAACACATTCGCCATCAAGAAAACGTCGCCGCGGAGATGGCAGACATCGCGCCGACGTTGCTCTCAGCGGTGGGCCTGCGCATCCCCGCCGACATGGACGGACGCGTCATCAGTGAGATCTTCGACGAATCCCCTTGCGTCGAGTTCGAAGACGCCGAGTCACCGACTGCGGTTCAAACCCACGACGAAGTCTACGACGAGCGCGAGCAAGCCATCCTCACCGAACGGCTGACCGACTTGGGGTATTTGGAGTAAGGGAACGAGTGTTGGGTTTGATCGGTTCGGCGACTGTGAGCTTGACCCGTCGCTTGCGCTCTGGGCTCTGATTTGGGTCTCGCCAGCGGCAATCAGAGCTCCAAGCGCCAGCGCGGGGTCGACTCCAAGTAGGACGTATCGTCGAACGACTTATGAAACGCAATACTAACCGCCGGGCGGCGCGCCCGTGCTCTCGTCGGACGCCTGCTCTTTTTGCCGCGCCGCAGCCGCCAGTTGACGCCGGGCCAGTTCCTTCCAGAAATGCATGTTGTTTGTTTGTAGCGGATAGCTGTAGAGGCGCCGGCTATTAAAGAAAACTGTGGGCGTGCCCGTGATGCCGAGGCTTTTCGCTAACTCTATGTCCTGCAATACGATGCGGCTGATTTCCGGGCTCTGGAATGCCGTCTGGAATTGTTCGACGTCCAGGCTGATCTCCCGGGCGAACCGCTCATAGCCCGCGGGAGCGAAATTCGGCTTTTTGACTTCAGCATACTTCTCGATGATTGCGTCATGCATCCGCCGAGCGGCCGTCTGTCCGCCCACTGCACGCGCCGCCTCAACAGCGTAGGCGGCGTTGCAGGCTTGCGGATGATGGATTTTGCTGCCCTCGTTACAGTCGCGGCACAACGGATAGTGCCGCAGCGTGACTTTGAGTTGCCCTTTCCAGAGCGGCAGGATCTCCTTGCTCAGCCGAGCCTCGAAGCTGCGACAGGCGGGGCATTGCAAATCCGTAAACATGATGAGTTCGTGCCTCGCGTTTGGGTCGCCGATGGTCAACTGCATGGGCCGTGGTGGTATGTTCACGCGTCTGGAGCCTGCCAGCGCGCCCACCACGAAGCGAACATCTTTCTGGGCCCGCAACATACTTTTCTCAGCCCGGGACGCCCGCAGAAAAGCACCGGCGGCCTGCATTTGGTCCTCGCGATGCAAGAACGACATCCATACCAAGGCCAGCGCCACCGCCAGCGTGGCGTAGACATGTCGGTTGGCCAAGGCTTCACTGGGCGCGCTCGCCGTTTCCTCGAGCGGCTGTTGGCGCTTGGTCTTGGCGCGGGACTTCACCTTTCCCGCCCGTGGCCAAAGGGCCACAACCAACCCGCACACCAGAAAATCAATCAAGTGCAGCAGGGCGCATAGGCGGCACCACTGCTCCATTTTGAACGCCATCACATAGATGTAATAGCTCGTCGCCAGCACCGCGATGAGCGACAGTACCAGCGGCAGCAAGTGCCACCGTCGAGACGCTCGGCGCGGAATGCCTGTAAACGCAAACCAGACCAATAGAAAAATGTAGTAGCACTGCCCGAGCTGCGCCACTGGGATTTTGGCGGATGACCAGCGGATCACGGGCTTCTTGGCCGTGTTGCCTTTTTCGTCCGTAACGTCCTCAGTCGTCGCTACCCACCAAGGGATGGAAATGTAGCCGTCCTTGCTCTTGATGACGTCTTCGCATCCGCCGCCTTCTTCCTCGTCACCGCCGCCGCAAATGTCTGCAAGAATGCCCCCTTTGGCGCTCGCCGCTGCCCGGATCGGCGCGTGGATGCCCATCATGTAGTCCGTGATCCACAGCGCGGCCAGCGACAGTCCGATGACCGCAAACACGAGTGTCAGGCGCAGATTCTTCATGGGATTACGTAATCTCAAAGGAGCCGCCACGCATTCAGCGAACGGCCGCCTCGAGTTTCTGATGGATTCGCTTCATGACTTGACGATGGCATTTGCCGAAACGCAGGTCCGCCGCCACGGCAGTCATTAACCCCACAAGCGGAAGGACGAGAAAGCGAACGTAGTGCCTCGCAACGGCAGTCCAATGGTCAGCCAGATTTTCTCGTGAATCGAGCATGGCATCAAGATCGTAATAAATCGCAAAGTGCTCGGCCCCGCCAATCCAAGACTGCCACGGGATCAACAGGAGTATCAGGAACACGGCCCAGAAAAAAGCCGCCACTGAATCATTTGCCCCACCCAATTGTCCAGACAAGCACACATTAGTGGACATGAAGTACACAATAATGAGCATGAGTGTCATCAGCCGGGCGACAAATGGCGCCACATGCATACCGCGGTCGGCGAGGCCATAAATTGCCCCGCCGGAATCACCTTCGGGCTCGGCCACCTGAGCGGACGCCGAAGCCGCGAGCGGTCCATACTCCGCGCGCTCGAGATTCCCGAACTGCGCCCCTGCGAAAGAAGCCAGCGGCACGAGCAAAGCCAGCACCAAGAAAAAGAAGATCAGACCGCGCACCGACCGAATCGTCTTCATGGTCGAAACGCCGTCTTCCAGTAATTCGCGACCGATCTGCCCGCTTGCCCGTACGCTTGGTTGGCCCGCCATAGTCTCAACTCCTTACATGCATTCCAAAGCAGTGTATGAACATAACCCCTGAGGCATCACGCGCCAAATGAAGTTCTCGGAGGCCCAATCCGCCCGCCCGCAGCCGCTCGAAAGTTCGCCAAGCCTCTTTCCTGATTCGCATTCCCTTTCACCAGAAGCATTTACGCGCTCCGCAGGAACATTTCGGGCTGGTGGGTTTGTCATTGTCACAGTCATCGGTTAGACTTCACGCGGTGATCGATCCTGGATCCTGGGCAACGAGGCGCTCAGTTTCCGAAGCCGGCCAGCGCAGCTCAACGCCTGAGTGCCTACCTCGGCGGCAGCGCGCTCATTATAGATTATCCGAGGCCAGTGATGGCAACCATATCGCCTTGCGAATGGAACGGCATTATTGATCGCGTGCAAGCGCGGCACCCCAATCTCGCCCGGCACTGGTTCGACCAGCTCCAGGGCGCCGATCTCGAATTCGGCGTTCTTGAAGTGGTCTGTGCCAACGCGCCACAGCAGCGCTACCTGGGCCGGCACTGCACCAAACCCTTTTGCGAGGCGGCCCAGGAAGAAACCGGGCGACTCATCTCGGTTCGCTTCGTTCTCCCGGAACATCGAGACAACGGCAACGGGCAGGCGGGCGCACCGGCGATGCCCGCTCTGTTCTCCAGCGGCTCTGCCTCGGTGGCACTCAATTCAGCGTACCAATTCGAGGAGTTCGTGACCGGGCCCTGTAACCGTCTGGCCCACGCAGCCTGTCTCGCGGTGAGCAGCGCCCCGGGCGAGACGTATAACCCGCTCTTTATTCACGGCGAATCGGGGCTCGGAAAAACGCACCTGCTGCAGGCCATCTGCCAACAGGCCGGCACGCGCGAACCCCATCTACAAATCCTCTACTTATCCTGCGAGACGTTCAACAACCACTTCATTGAGGCTGTGGAACAGGGTGCCCTGCACCAGTTTCGTTTTCGTTATCGGCATGTGGATATTCTGGTGATCGACGACATCCAGTTCCTCGCCGGCCGGGAACGCAGCCAGGAAGAACTCTTCCACACTTTCAACACGCTGTACCAGTCCCGCAAGCAGATCGTGCTGTCGGCGGACTGCGGGCCGCGCGAGATTCCCAGCCTGGAAGACCGCCTGATTTCCCGATTCAACTGGGGCCTGGTGGCGCGGATCGACCCGCCGTGCATGGAGACGCGAATCGCCATCATCCGCAAGAAAGCCCGCCGGCGGAATATCCACATGCCCGATGCAGTGGTCGATTGGCTGGCGGCCACCGTCGAGACCAACGCCCGCGAACTGGAAGGTGTGATCACGAAGGTGGACGCCTACTGTCAAGACCTCGGCGTGGAGATCGACCTCGCAGCCGCGCGGGCGGCGCTGTGCCCCGCGGCACACGTCGAGCGGGAGCGCGTGACCATCCCCGCGATCGTGTCCCTGGTGTGCGAACATTTCGGCGTGACCAAGTCCGCGATTCGGGGCAAGCGCCGAACTAAATCGATCGCCTTTCCCCGTCAGGTTTGCATGCACTTGGCGCGGGACTTGACGGACCACAGTCTGGGCGAAATCGGCCGGGCTTTCGGCGGGCGGGACCACACCACCGTGCTGCACTCAACCCGCCGCATTGAGGCCCTGCGCCAGGACGATTCCGACCTAACCGCGACCCTGGAAGCCCTTAAGCGCCGCATTAAGGCAAGAATCACATCTGAGCGTGGATAACATGTAAGCAAGCTCAGGGCCTACCGGTGCAAGCAGGTGCCCAACCCGACTGCGGGCCGCTCGGCTGTGACTCAACCGACCGCCGGCGGCGCTTTAGATCACAGGTTTTCCGCTGTCAATGGCACTCCAATCTTGTCGTAATTTCATGTATAATATCAACCTGTGTTCCGCACCGCCGTGAAGCCAACAATCTCCACGGTCTATAGTACGGATACTAATATAATAGAAAGAAGATAAATATACAGGGCGCGTGTGACCTCCGAACCGCAGCCATGAAGCGAGAGACTTATGAAGTTTGTTGTTGCTCCACAAACGCTGGTTAGTGGGTTGAACATCGCCGCCGCTGGGGCGGCTTCCAGGACGCCCAAGCCTGCCTTGCAGGGAGTCTTGCTGGACGTTCAAAAGGATGAAGTGATCTTGAGCGCGACGGACCTGGAAATGGGCGTGCGCGTGCGCCTCACTCAGGTCGAAGTTGAGCGCGAGGGCCAAGTGCTCGTTCCGGTCGCCAAGCTGCTCCAGATCGTTCGAGAAAGCGTTGACGAGAGCATGGTGCTGGAGGTTGAGGAAAATACGCTGCACATCCGGGGCAGCGACAGCCACTTCAGCATGTATACCGGCGACCCGGCGGAGTTTCCGCCCGTGTCGGAATTGGAAGGCGACTCCGATTTTTCGATTACGGGTGGAACGTTGCGCCTGGTGATCGATCGCACGCTGTTCGCAGCAGCCAAGGAGAGCACGCGTTATGCAATCGATGGGTTGCTGTGGAACTTCAAGGGCGATCAGCTCAAGGTGGTCGCCACGGATGGGCGGCGGCTGGCGCTGACCAATGCGCCGGTGCAGAACTCGTCCGGGGGTCAGGCCGATGCCATCGTGCCGGCCAAGGCCATGCACCTGATCAGTCGCGTGGTGGACGATCCCGAGGAGTTGTTTCAAGTCAAGCTGCTGTCGAATCAGTTGCTGTTGAGGTCTCCACGGGTGACGGTGTCTTCCGTGCTGCTGGAGGGCCATTTCCCGAAGTACGAGGATGTCATCCCGCAGGATTGCGATCGCACGGTCCGCGTGGCGGCTCCGGCGATGCTCAGTGCGGTGCGGCGGTCGGCCCTGTTGACCTCCGAAGAATCCAAAGCAATTCGGCTGCAATTCGACGATAATAAGGTGGTGCTTACAGGGCGGGCTCCGGAACAAGGCCAGGCGTCAGTGCAACTGCCGTTGACGTATGAAGCCGAGCCCCTGGAGATCGGCTTCAACCCCAACTTTCTGGTCGATGTGTTGAAGGTGTTCGATGATCAGGAAGTGCAGCTCTCCCTGAAAGACGCCAACCGCCCGGGGCTCTTCCGAGGCGACAATGATGACTTCATGTACGTACTCATGCCGGTGAATTTGTCCTAGCATCGAGATCCAAGCCGGCGGACCGGACGGCAGCGGAGTGACCCTGTGGCGCGCGATGATGAGAACTTGCGGATGATTGGCCAAGCCAAACTGCCGCGGCGGCAGGCCGTGCCGATCGGGGAGGTTTTGCGCGATCATCCCTGGCGTCGCAACGCGTTGGCCGGCGGATTGGCAGGCCGCCTGCGGGCCGCGGTCGATGAAGTGGTGGACGAGCCGTTTCGTAGCCATTGTCGATCGGTCACATTACAGGGCAGCACTTTGATGATCGGCTTGGATGACCCGGGATGTGTCGCTGCATTCGGGAGGCAGTATTTGTTTGCGTTACGCGCGCATCTCGCCAGGACGCTGCCCGAGGCCCGCGTATTTGACATACGATTCCGGGTGTCTACATAGAGAAGACAGGGTATGACGAGCATGACTGAAAGTCAGGATTCCGGTATCGATGTTCAGGCGGAGATCACCGATCCCAGTTCGGGGGGTTCGGTAGAGTCGCCGGCGCCGGCGCGGTCTGAGGATCTTTATGACGCGGAGAGCATCCAGGTATTGGAAGGCCTCTCCGCGGTGCGGCATCGGCCGTCAATGTATATTGGCGACACTGGGGCTGCAGGTTTGC
>JADFJZ010000080.1 GCA_022565195.1 Planctomycetota bacterium
GGCGGCATTGGCGAGTCCGTTCACGCGGTCGTGGTGCCGGATTACGCGGGCCATGCCGAGTTGGACACGTCCGCGATCGAGCGCACCATTCGCGAGGAGGCCTCGGCGATCGGGGCCGCCATCCCCACGCACCAGCGGATTCAGTCGCTGCACTTCTGGAGCGTTGAGCTTCCCAAGACATCCTCACTTAAAGCCAAGCGCGGCGTGATCCGCGACATGCTCCGCGACGGCGGACCCGACCACTCGGCGCCGACCCGGCCCGCGCCGGCCAGGGGATCGAAACGGCGCGTGGCGAAGAGCGACGGGCTGACCCGGGGGCAGTTGTACGTGCTGAAGATACTCGCGGAACTCACGCGCGAGCCGGAATCATCCATTCACGCCGACAGCAATCTCTTGCTGGACCTCGGCGTGGACAGCTTGATGAAGCTGCAGTTGATCGGCGAACTGGAAACAAACTTCGACGTGACCTGCACCAACGAGACCGCCGCGGCGCTGGCCCGCGTCAGTGACGTGTTCACACTCATCGGCAAGAAGTCACCCCGCCGAGGCCCGGCCCGCGCGGGCAAGACCTGGAGCGAGCGGCAGCAGGAAATGGGCGCCGCGCCGGAGGCGGACTTGGCCGACGTGGGCACAGGCCGAATTCCTGCGGGACTCTTGCCGGCACGGTGGGCGGTCTGCGGCGGCTTGCGGTTGTTCTTCCGCTCCTACATTCGTGTCCGGGCCCGAGGCGCAGAAAACATCCCGTGCGCGGGCCCGTTCCTGGTGACTCCCAATCACAGCAGCCACATCGATGCGGCTGCGGTGCTGACGGCGGTGGCCGGCCGGCGCCGCGTGTGGACTGCGGGCGCGGAGGACTACTTCTTCAACACGCCGATCAAGCGCTGGGTTTTCGGCCACTTGCTCGATACAATCCCGTTCGATCGCCACAGCGAAGGTTTCGAGGGCCTGAGGCGCTGCCTGGAGAAACTCGAGCAGGGCGACGGCGTACTGTTCTTCCCGGAGGGCACGCGCTCGCTGACCGGGCGGATGGGCGAGTTCAAGATCGGCGGCGCCCTGATGGCCATCGAGGCCGGCGTGCCGGTGATTCCGACGCGGATTGATCACGCGTTTGATTTGCTGCCGAAGGGTAAGCGTGTCGCCCGCCCGGGCGTGGTCAAGGTCACGTTCGGCGCACCGATCGACCCCGGCGAGTGGAAGTGCGCGGACGACTTGAACCGCCAGGCGCAGCTCTGCCGCGAATTCAGCCGGCACCTGCGCGATCAAGTGATGCGGCTGGGCGAGGGACCGATGATCGAAGCGGAGGAACCGTAGTGGCTCAGGCGGCTGCGTTTTTTGACGTCGATGGCACCTTGGTCAGCACGCACATCGTGCACCAATACATCTACATCCGCCGGCAGATGATTCCCGGCGTGTTGCGCCCTCTGTGGACGGGTGCATTCTATGCGCTCAAGGGGCCTTACTTCAAAGTGATGGACCGCATCAGCCGCACGAAGCTGAACATTGTATTTTACCGCAGCTACGCTGGACTACCGACCGGCGAGGTTCGGGCGCTGGTCGAATCGTGCTTTGAGAACGTGCTCCGGCCTCACCTTTTCCGCGAAGGCAGCGAGTGCATCAATGAGCATCGCGCCGCCGGGCGGCGGATTGTGTTCGTGACCGGCTCGATCGATTTTATCATCGAGCCGCTGGCCCGGCATTTGGGTGCTGATGCGGTAATCGCGCCGCAATTGGTCGAGCGCGACGGGCGTTTCACCGGCGAGCTGGACGGCCCGCCCGTCGGCCTGGAAGAAAAAGCCCGGCGCATACGCGAGTATGCCGAGCGCGAAGGCATCGACCTGTCCGAATCCTTCGCCTACGGCGACAGCATCGCCGATGTGCCGATGTTGCGATCCGTTGGCAACCCCGTCGTGGTCAACCCCGATCGCCCGCTGGCGACCGCCGCCCGCGAGATGGGTTGGCCTGTATATCGCTGGACCTCCAGCAACGGAAGCACCTCACGTCGATGATCGCCGTTCAGTATCGCAAGAGTATTTCCCGCTACTTGGCGCTGCGTGCCGTCGGGCGCCGCTTGCCCGGACAGTACACGGGGCTCTTGGCGATGGTGTCGGCGCGCGACTTGCCAGAACCGATCTTACCGACTCCGAACTGGGTGCGGGTTCGGCCAAGCCTCAGCGGCATTTGCGGTTCGGACCTGGCCACCATCTGCGCCAAAGGCACGCCGTACTTCTCGCCGCTGACCTCCACGCCATTTGTCCTCGGCCATGAGGTCGTGGGGCGCGTGACGGAAGTGGGCGCCGGCGCCCGGCGATTTTCGGTCGGTGATCGCGTCGTGATCCAGCCGGCACTGGGCTGCCGCGTGCGCGGGATCGAGAAGTTGTGTGATGCCTGCGCCGTGGGCCAATTGGCGCTGTGTCGCAACGTCACGCGCGGCGATATCAGCGCCGGCATCCAGACGGGCTTTTGCCGCGATACCGGCGGGGCCTGGAGCGAGTCGCTCGTCGCCCACGAGAGCCAGCTCTATTTGGTGCCCGATTCCATCGACGACACCGCCGCCGTGCTCACCGAGCCGCTGGCTTGCGCCATCCACGCCGTCCAGCGCAGCCGGAAGCTCCGCCCGCCCTCCAGTCCCCAGCACGCAGCACTCGTGATGGGTTGTGGGGCGATCGGCCTGCTGGTCATCGCTGCGCTTCGCGCCCTCGGCCGACCTTTGAGAATTGTCGCGTTGGCCAAGTACCCGCATCAGGCCGACTTCGCCCGCCGGTTCGGAGCCGACGAGGTCCTGATGTATGATCGAGATGTCAAACGGCGGCACCAGGCGTTGTCGCAGGCTTTGGGTGCGGAGCTGTACCAACCGGAGATTGGCAAGCCGACGGTCATCGGCGGGGCGGCTGTGACGTTCGATTGCGTGGCGTCGTCTGCCAGCATCGATGATGCCTGCCGATTCACGACCGCCCGCGGGGAATTCGTCTTGGTGGGCATGCCCGCCGTCCCCAAGAACATTGACTGGACATCGATTTGGTACAAGGAACTGTCCGTCAAAGCCGCTTACGCTTATGGCGTGGAAATGCACAACGGCAAGAAGCGCGCCACGTTCGAGCTTGCGCTGGACATGCTCGCCAAGTGCGGCGACGACCTCCGCCCGCTCGTCGGCGAACCGTTCGCCCTCCAGGATTACAAACAGGCCATCCAAACCGCCCTCCACACCGGCACCACCGGCAGCATCAAGACTGTCTTTCGAGTACGAGCCGGCCAAGGCGAGATTTGAGGCATAGATGCAGCCAAGCAGTGGCAATGACTTGATTCATACAGTCAGCAAGTCCGATCCGCCCTATTTGTTTCATCGCGGGGAGGGGTATGAGCGGCATCGGTTGCCGGCGGGGACGCGGGTGATTTGTGCTCGGCCGCCGCTGCCGGGGGTGGCGGATGTGCGGGCCACGATCGAAGACGCGCTGGCCAACCCGCTGGAGAGCGAGCCGCTGGTCGAATTGCTCAAGCCGGGCATGAAAGTCACCATCGCCTTCGATGATATTTCCCTGCCGCTGCCGAAAATGAAGCGGCCGGACGTGCGGCAACTCATTATGGAGGCCGTCGTCGAAAAGCTCGACGCCGCCGGCGTTACCGATATTGAACTGATCTGCGCCATTTGCCTGCACCGCCGCGTCACGCCGGTGGAACTCAAGCGCATGGTCGGCCCGCGAATCTGGAAGCGCTTCTGGCCGGAACATCTGCGTAACCACGATGCCGAAGACCCCGACGGCAACAAGTACCTCGGCGATACCGAAAAGGGCGAACCGGTCGAGATCAACCGCCGGGCGGCTGAATCCGACCTCATCATTTATGTGAACCTCAATCTCGTGACCATGGACGGCGGGCACAAGTCCGTGCCGGTGGGCCTGGCGACCTATCGCAGCGTCGCCCCGCATCACAACGTCGCCACGATGATGACTTCGTGCAGCTACATGGACCCGGCGACCAGCAGCTTCCATGCCTCATGCGATCGCATGGGCAAGGTCGTCGCCAAACACGTGCGCATCTTCACCATCGAGACCACCTTCAACGGCGACTTGTTCTCGCACTTGCTGGCGTTTCTCCAAAAGCCCGAAGCGGATTGGAGCATCATAGACAAGGCCTCGTACACGTTCTCGTCGGTGGCGCTGCGGGCGTTGCCGTTTGCGCTGCGGCGAAAGTTCTACAACTCGCTGCCCGCGCCGTACGGCATCACCGGTGTGTACGCCGGTTCGACCGGGCCGGTGCATGAGAAAACAATCGAAAACGTCCACCGCCAGCAACTCGTGAAAGTGGATGGCCAGGCGGATATCGTGCTGGTGGGCTTGCCGTCGATCGGGCCTTACAATGTGGATTCGATCCTGAACCCCATCCTGGTGCAATGCCTGTCGGCGGGTTACTTTTTCAATTTCTATCGCGGCAAACCGCTGGTGCGTAAGGGCGGCGTGATGATCGTGCTGCACCCGCTGCAAGAAGCCTTCAGCATGCTGCACCATCCGTCGTACGCCGATTTCTACAACGAGGTGCTTCCGCAGACGCAGGACCCGCTCGAAATAGAACAGAATTTCGAGAAGAGCTTCGCCGAGAATCCGCGATACATCGACCTGTACCGCAACTCACATGCTTACCACGGCGTGCATCCGTTTTACATGTGGTACTGGGGCTGCCACGGCATGGCCCACATGGGCAAGGTGATCATCGTCAACCCGGAGAGCAAACGGGCCGCCCAGCGGATCGGCTTCGAGCCCGCGCCGACGCTCGACTCCGCCATCGCCATGGCCCGGGAATTCGTCGGCCGCGACGCCCAGATTACATACTACCACTGCCCGCCGGTCGTGATGTGCGACCTGACGTAGAGGAAGTGCGGAATGCGGAATGCGGAATGCGGAGAAGGGGATTCCACCATCAGAGCCCAGAGCGCAAGCGACGGGTCAAGCAGCGATCAGCGATCATCGATCAGCTCTCAGCAGTCAGCGGTCAGCGGTCAGCAGGAAGAGAATCCGCAGAGGGAATTGCGGCGATTCCTGCTCATCGCGAATCCGACAGCGGGCAAGGGGCGCGGCAAGCGTTTGGCGGAGCACGTCAATCAGCGGCTGTTGGCAGCCGGTGTCACCAGCGAGATCAAGTGGACCACAGCCTCCGACGATGCGGAACGAATCGCGCGCGACGTGTTGGATAACGCGGGGTCCGACGAGCGAATCTGTCTCGTGCCGTGCGGCGGCGACGGCACGGTTCAGGAAGTGGTCAATGCCATGCTCAGCCGCCGGGAATCAGGGGCGGTGATGGGTTTGGCGCCGAGCGGGCGGTGCAATGACTTCGCTTCGACGTTCGGCATCAAACCCGATGCGGAGCACGTCGCCGATACGTTGCTCGCCGGCCGAACGCGGCGCGTCGACGTGGGGCGGATCAATGATCGGTACTACTGCACGATCGCCGCGATGGGGTTTGACGCCGCCGTCTCGCGCTACGTCAACGACACGAAGCTGCCTCTCGCCGGCACGATGGCGTACATCGTCGGAACGCTGCGGGTGCTGCTGACGTTCAAGCCGGTAGCGGTCCGCCTGAAGTTTGACGACACTCTGATCGAAGAGAAGTTGTTCCTGGTGGCGACGGCCAACACGCCGTCCTACGGCGGCAAGATGCGCATCGCCCCGGCGGCCGACGTGGCGGACGGACTTCTGGATGTGTGCATCGTCTCGAAGATGAGCCGCCTGAGCGGGCTGAACCTGCTCCGCGCGGTGCTTCAGGGCCGGCATACCGAACTCCCCGGCGTCCGGTTTGTGCGAACGGCTGCCATCGAAATCGAAACCGCCGATCGCCGGGAAGTCTGGGCCGACGGTGAGTTCATCACGGACACACCCGTGAAGATCGAAGCCGTGCCGCGAGGGCTTGAAGTTGTCACACCGCACCGCGCCTGAGCGTTTTGATTAACCGCAGAGCACGCGGAGAGCGCAGAGCTAAGAATGGTTAGTGGATTTGGACGAGAGAGTACGTAACTCCCAACGACCGACGCGTATTCGAATCACTCCTGCCACTCTCTTATCATTTCTCTGCGCTCTCTGCGTGCTCTGCGGTTAAGATTCCTAGGCGCAGGTAGGTGCGGTCGGTCTGACTTCGAGCATACGATCAAGACGAGGTCAGGAGCCTTATGCGTTCAACTGGTTCGCGGAAAATAATCTTCTTGGCGAGAGAAGTTCGGCGCCGGGCGGTCGGCCGCCGGTGATGAGATCAGCCGCCATCCGGCCGACGGTGAATGAGGAAGTCACGCCGTGGCCGCCCAGGCCGCCGACATGAAACAGCTTGTTGTTGCGAGAGTCAAAACCGATCACGAAGAGGCGATCCGGGGCGAAGGTGCGCTGGCCAACCCATTGCCGAGCGATGGCCAGCTCGCCGAGCCCGGGCTGGTGCGTTTCGACCTTTTCCGCAAGTTCGAGCAGCATGTCAGGATCTTCGCCATAATCGCCCGGCTCTGCCGCCGTCTCATCGCAGCAACTCAGCAGCAACCCGCCGGATTCCGGCCGGAAGTAGAACCCCGCCGCCCCGTCCCACACGCTGGGGCCGTCCGGATCCAGCCAGTCGAGGGGCGTGGTGACGAACAGGTGTCTCTTGAGCGGTGTCAGCGGCAAATTGCCCAGACGG
>JADFJZ010000081.1 GCA_022565195.1 Planctomycetota bacterium
AACAACAAATTGCATCAAGCGGCTCTGGGTTTCGTGAGGAGCCACGCATGATGGAGCAGGTTTTTCGCCCATATCCATCGGAAAACACGGTGGCTCCGGCGTGCCCAGGCTGGCAACCCCTTGAACCCAAACGAGATCGTACTCATCAACCCGAAGGTGCGTTCGATCTGGTCTCGGGATTTCATCAGCCGTCGCCCGGCAGCACTTTGCCCCAATCGCAGCAACTGCAGGCGACGCGGCTGTTGGCGACGCCCAACGCGATTCTGTCGCAACGGTGTATACAGTTTCCGCCCCGTAGCCTCCGCAACGCGATGCAACCGCATACTGTCGTACACGCCATCCGCAACCACACGCGTCACCGCTGCTGGTATCTTGGACAGCAGGACTCGAGCGACCGTGGGCTCCGCTTCGTTCATGGGCCGCACGACGTAGGCCAAGATCGTGTTTCGCCTGTCGATGACCGCATGCATCTTATAGCCCTTACCGAGTCCACCCGCTGCTCGACCGCTCCGCGCATCAGGATCCTTGCTACAGCCACCCACCGGCAAAGAGCGTCCGTCAAGGGCGGCATAGCGACTCACAGGACCCAAATGATCGACGCTCAGATCGTGCAATGCGTACGCAACTTGCTGTAGTTCGGAACGATGCCAGCGACGCGATACCGTACTCGGGTCCGGCAAACAGGCTGGACGCGAGCCTTCCGGCCAGTTCTGCGGCTGGCACGCCCACACCATCGGCCGATCCTTGAGCGTTGCCCACAACACCACCCGGAGAATATCCCGGTCGTAGTAGCGACATCGCGCCGGCCTCCCTTCGACAAACGACAACAATCTCTCTATCATGCACCACACTTGGCCTTCCATGGCTTGCCTCCTTGATCTGTCCCTAGATCAGTAAGAAACCGGAGGTAAGTCTGGGGGCCATTTATACTTAACGCAAAACCAAATTCTCCACGTTCATGCAATTCGTTGTTCAGGCTGCGGACCTTCGCCATCCCGAGCCGCAGCCTTCAGGCTGCGGACCTTCGCCGTCCCAGGCCGTAGCCTTCAGGCCACGGACTTTCGACACTTTTCCAAAGGCTCGGTCCGAGCCCTAAAGGGCCCGGCTCAAAAAGTGCCGCACGATCACGCAACACCTTTTAGTTCGGTTGCATCTTGTTCATCCGCCGCCGCATCACTTTTTCGACGACGGCCAGGTCCGCCGGCGAATTGATGCCCAGAGCATCTTCCGGCGCTACGTCCGGCAGAATCACGCTCCGGCGACCCTCGCCGAGCAAAACGTGTACTGCCTCGGTGATATAGTATTCGCCCTTGGCATTGTCAGGCCGCAGGTGCTCGAGCGCCCCGAACAGAGCCCGGCAGTCAAAGCAATAGTAACTGATGTTCACTTCGCCGATGGCCTTTTGCTCATCGGAGCAGTCGTTTTCTTCCACGATCCGCAGCAGCCCGCCTTGATCGTTCCGCACGATTCTGCCGTATCCCGTCGGATCGTCCAGCCGCGTGGTGGCCAGCGAAACAGCCGCCTCGGCGGCGCGGTGCCCATCGAGCAATCGACGCAGCGTTTCCCCGCGGACCAACGGCATGTCGCCGGCGATGACCAGCACGTCGCCGTCGTGTCCGCTCAGTGCCTCGGCGCACATCATCACAGCGTGGCCGGTGCCCAGTTGCTCCGGCTGCTCGACCCAGTTGATCCCGCCGTCGCCGGCGAATGCGTCGATGACACTCTGTTTCTGATGGCCGACGACCACGTTCAATGTCTCGATGCCGGCCTCGCGGCAGGCGTCCAGCACGTAAGCGAGCATCGGCTTGCCGCACAACTTGTGCAGCACTTTCGGCAGATCACTCTGCATCCGCGTGCTCTTGCCGGCTCCGAGAATAATTGCAGCAGTCGCACGCATGGAACAACAGTTTCCCAACCCGGCAACAGAACACTAGCCCGCCTGGACTCGAACCAGGAACGCCAGGACCAAAACCTGGTGTGTTGCCATTACACCACGGGCTAATCCGATACTCGAAGCGAGAGACTATAACACAATCAGCGGCCAATCGCCGCCCTTCTCGTCGAGCGCCCGGGATTCAGATCGCTGGTCTTCGGTGCCAGGGTGGCCGGTTTCAACTCGAGATGTCGCGACAAAGTTTGTCTGATGCCGAGGCCTGAACTGCCTGCCGCGAGGAAGAAGCCCATTACCACGTTTGAGTGGCACGCCCCAGGGGCACCAGAATATCCAAACTGCCCGACGACCCGCAAAGCGGGTTGGACGACCCGCAAGCGGATTGAAACCCACAAGCGGATTCACAATGCCAAATCAGCGTAACTGCTTATGTATCAATTGTCAAGGTTCGGGCTCGGTCCGCCGCGGGCGTGCCGCTGGCGCCTGCGGTCCCCCGGCTGGAGCGTTCCCCCGCCGGGCGATGATCTGCGTACGGTGAAATTCGCCGGCCGAACCGGCTGATTCGGTCTTGACGCGGCCTGCCCGCAGTAGTACCACTCGCGATGTGGGGCAAGCGGTCGGTTGGCGGGCGGCACATGCCCGGCACCGTGGGTGATCGAGCGAGTTCTTCAAATCTAGCAAAAGGAGAAATGCCATGAGAACTCCCGCAAGAGCACTGTTGTGTCTCGTTGTCAGCGCATTGGTTCTTACGCCGCTCGCGCGTGCCGACTTGCCGGATTTGATCCCCCGGGAGGTGCTGTTCGGCAATCCGGAGAAGATCTCGCCGCAACTGTCCCCTGATGGAAAGTTCCTCGCCTACATCGCGCCGGACAAGGGCGTCTTGAATGTCTGGGTCCGAACGGTGGGCAAGACGGATGATCACGTCGTGACCAACGATCGAGACCGTGGCATTCGTTACTACGGCTGGGCCTACAACAACACCGACCTGATTTTCATCCAGGACAAGGACGGCGATGAAAACTGGCATCTGTATGCAGTCGAGATGGCCACGAAGAAAACACGTGATTTGACGAACTTTCCCGGTGTTAAGGCTCGGAACGTGATGATGGATCCGAACTTCCCCAATGAGATCCTCATCGGGCTGAACGTCGACAACAAAGAACTGCACGATGTCTACCGCATCAATCTGACGACCAACACTTGCAAGAAGGAAGAATCGAATCCGGGTGACATCGTTGGCTGGTTCACCGATACGAAATTCAAGCTGCGCGGGGCGCTGGCCCGCATGATGGACGGCGGGTTCCAATTGAAGGTCCGCGACGAATTGGCCTCGCAGTGGCGGCCTCTGGTGACTTGGCGCTCGGAAGACGCGCTGTCGTCCGGGCCGATCGGTTTCACCCCCGACAACATGTCCATCTATGCCAAGAGCAGCATTGGTTCCAACACGGCTCGCCTCGTCGAGATTTCTCTTTCCGACGGCACGGAGAAAGTTCTGGCATCCAACTCCAAAGTGGACGCCGGCTCCGTGATGATTCATCCCACGAAGCATCATGTTCAGGCCGTGGCTTTCACCAAGGACCGCACGGAGTGGGAGGTGTTGGATAAGTCCATCAAGAAGGATTTCAAGGCCATCAAGAAACTCCACAAGGGCGATTTCTCGATCGTGAACCGTGATTTGGCCGACAAGACCTGGCTGGTGGCGTTCGAGACCGACGACGGCCCAATCTACTACTACAGTTACAGCCGCAAGACGGGCAAGGGTGATTTCATGTTCACCCATCGGCCGGAACTGAAGAAGTACAAGCTCGCTAAGATGAAGCCGGTGACCATTCGATCGCGCGACGGCCTGGATCTGCACAGCTACCTGACCCTGCCGGTGGGCGTGAAACCGAAGAACCTGCCGGCGGTGCTTTTTGTGCATGGCGGTCCGTGGCATCGGGACACTTGGGGCTTCGACACGCACGCCCAGTGGTTGGCCAACCGCGGCTATGCGGTCTTGCAGGTCAACTTCCGCGGCTCCACTGGGTTCGGGAAGAAGTTCATCAACGCCGCCGATCGTGAATGGGGCGGCAAGATGCACGATGACTTGATCGACGGCGTCAACTGGCTCATCAAAGAGGGCTACGCCGACAAGAACAAAATTGCGATCTACGGCGGATCGTACGGCGGCTACGCGACGCTGGTCGGCCTGACCTTCACGCCGGATGTGTTCGCCTGCGGCGTGGACATTGTCGGGCCGAGCAACTTGGTGACCTTCATGAAAACGATTCCGCCTTATTGGGAGCCGCTGCGGCCGATGTTCGAGAAGCGGATCGGCGGGACCAACGAGGTCGCGTTCCTGAAATCACGTTCGCCGCTGTTCAAGGTGGACCGCATCACGAAACCGCTGCTCATCGGCCAGGGCGCCAATGACCCGCGTGTCAAGCAGGCGGAGAGCGACCAAATCGTCGCCGCCATGAAGAAGGCCGGCATCCCGGTGGAGTACAAGCTCTACGACGACGAGGGCCACGGCTTCGCCAAGCCCGAGAACAGGCTGGACTTCAACGCCGCCGCGGAGCGGTTTCTGGCCAAGCATCTCGGCGGTCGCTTTGAGCCGTAGCGCCGTCTGAGAGTTAATGTGATCAAAAAAACAGGCCCCCGCGTTTTGGCGCGGGGGCCTGTTGTGTTTCAAAAAACGCCGGAAACTACATCAGCGTTGCCGGATCATGCAACATCAATCCGAGCCGCGAGCGCCAGCGACCGGTCAGACCCCGCGCTGGCGCTTGGGGCTCTGATTGATGTTCCGCTACCACAAACGGTCATTTAGTCTTTCTTTTCCGCGATGGCTGAGTCGCCCAGATCGAGTTCGTCGAAGTCGATGTCCAGGCTGCTGGCCTCGCCGGAGGCCTCCAGCGCCGCCATCACTTCGCTGTCAAAACCCGAAGCGTCGGCTTTGCTGCCCTCTGCTTCTTTGGGCTCCTCGATCTCGGTGGTGAGTTCGTCCGCCGGATCGCGTGAGGGTTTGCGCCGCAGCTTGGTCTTCACCGGCCGAATGTCGGACGGCTCGCCGTCAACCTGCAGCGTGAAAACCACCGGGCCGATCACCAAATGGTCACCCGGCACGAGGTCGCGCTCCTTGATCCGCTCATTGTTGACGTACGTGCCGTTGGAACTGCCGAGATCCTTGACGTGAACGCCGTGCCGCGTGATTTGGATCTCCGCATGTTGCCGCGACACTTCCTTGAGCGGGATGCGGATGTCGCAGTCGTCCTTGCGGCCGACGATCGTCGTCTGATTGCGCAGCGCGAACTCCTTGCGCTCGCCGTTTTCTTTGAACATGACAAACTGAGCGTCCATCAACTGCACTCCGCAATAAATACCGCAAATCGGGTGGATATGGAGAACCCACGTCGGGTCAGCACCGACCCACTGTGAAAAGGCCGTGCAACTCAAATTCCATCTTACCGGCGGCCCACTACCGGAGCAAGCGGATTAGGGTCGGCTAACCTCCCGCTCCGGGCCGTTTCTGCCCGCCGAAGCCTTAAAACGTCGGTTTCTTCGGACCACGTCATATGTGCATGAAACTCTTGCATTTCGCCTCGGCTCGGCGAACAATCTGCGGGCACATGTGCGGAATAGCGGGCATCATTGATTTTGCGGGCCGGACCCTCTCACGCGTCCGGCTGGACCACGCTTGCGACCGCCTCCATCACCGGGGGCCGGACGATCGCGATACGTGGGTCTGCGAGTCGCAGGCCCTGTCCGTCGGCTTGGCCTGCACTCGGCTGGCGGTGATCGACCCCCGGCCCGAGGGGCGCCAGCCCATGATCGCCGACGGCGGCCGGCTGATCGTCGTGTTCAACGGCGAGATTTACAACCACCGCGCCCTGCGCGACGAACTCGCCGCCGCAGGCTGCACCTTCAAAAGCGATACCGACACGGAGGTTCTGCTTCACGGTTATCGCGCCTGGGGCATGGGCCTCCTCGATCGCCTCAACGGCATGTGGGCGTTTTGCATTTACGATACGCAGGAGCGCTGCGGCTTTCTCGCCCGCGACCGCTTCGGCATCAAGCCGCTCGTGTATGCCGAGTTCGACGACGAACTCGTTTTCGCCAGCGAAATGTCGGCGCTGGAATCCATCGCCAACGCCCCGCGCGAACTCTGGCCGGCCAGCGTTCACCATTACCTGCGCTTCGGCTACATTCCGCACCCGGACACGATCTACAAACACTTCCACCGCCTGTCGCCGGGCCACTTCCTGCGCTTCCGTGCCGACGGCCCGCAGACGCCGCAGCGCTATTACACCGTGCGGGCTTGCCCGCAACTGGGCGCGCTGAGCTACGAGGAAGCGAGCCGCGAGCTGCGCGCCCGCATCGGCCAATCCGTCAAGGATCGCATGGTGGCCGACGTGCCGCTGGGCGCGTTCCTGTCCGGCGGATTGGATTCATCGATCATCGTCAGCCACCTCGCCGCCGAGTCTTCGTCGCCGCCGCAGACTTTTTCGATCGGCTTCGAGGGTCAACCGCGCTACGACGAGACCCACTACGCCGAAATCGTGGCGGCCAGATTCGGCACCGAGCACCATGCGATCACGCTGAGTTTCGACGACGTGATCGAGCACTTGCCGAAGATGTTCGACCACCTCGGCGAGCCGTTCGCCGATGCGTCGCTCATCCCCACGTCGCTGGTCAGCGCCCACGCCCGCCGCAGCGTCACGGTGGCCCTGTCCGGCGACGGGGCCGACGAATTGTTCGGCGGCTACT
>JADFJZ010000082.1 GCA_022565195.1 Planctomycetota bacterium
TCGGCACCAAACTCCGCCTGCTCAACGACGGCAACGGCGTCCGCCTCAGCTCGACAGGTGCGGATCTGATCTTCGGTGATGGATCCGCAACGCTGTTTGAGGTGGCTTTGGACGATCGACTCGGTCTTTCCACGCACTTGCAGCGGCTCAATGATGGAAACGGCGTAACCCTCGGGGAAATGACGATCAAAACCGCGAGCGGTGACGAGTTCACCGTGGACCTGGCGGCCCAGTATGATTTCGGCGATGGGTTGGGCCTCAGAAGCGTGCAAACGATCGGCGACGTGATCTTCGCCGTGAACGATGCGGCTGCCGGCGCGGGCGTGGATGTCACGGCCCAGTTGGAGCCGGGCACGCTGCATCTGCAACTGGTGGACAACACCAGCGGCAACAATACATTCGAGCTCGTCGATGTGACGGGTTCATCGGCGAACGATCTCGGCCTGACGGTCGCGGCCGAGGGCGGCAAGATAACCGCGCCGAACACGCTGCGGGTCACGGCTTTGGGCGATATTGTGCGGGCGATCAATTTCGCGGAGGGCAATTACGATCTGTTGACTGGTTCGCGCGAGATCACAGCGGCCGTGTCAGACAACGGCCTGCAGATTACGCGAGCCGGCGGTCAGACCTTCACCATCGAAGCCGGACCCGAATCAATGGCGGCCGACGATCTCGGGCTGTTGACTTCGAGCCCGACGAGCATCGTCAACACCAGACCGTTGCTGGCCGGACTGAATACGGTGCTGCTGCGCTCGCTGAATGGCGGCAGCGGCGTTTCCGTGGCCGACAACCTCATCATCAACAACAAGCTCGGCGTGGACGTACAGATTGATCTGTCCGGAGCCCAGTCGGTGCAGGATGTGCTGGATGCGATCAATGCACAGACCGGCATCCGGGCGGAGTTGAACACGGCAGGCAACGGTATCAGACTGATCGATGAAACCGGCGGCGGCGGGACGCTGAGTGTGATAGACAATCAGACGGCCCGTGATTTGGGTTTCGGAGGTGGGGCGGAAACGTCCACGGATCGCCTGAACAGCGGCAACATACAGCTTCAGTACATCTCCGAAGCCACCCGGCTGTCCACGCTGAGAAACGGGCAGGGCATCGGCAACGGCAGAATTGACATCACTACAAGCGACGGCCAGGAGGTGTCCGTCACCATCTCCGACAATCAAGAGACCATCGGCGACTTGATCAGGCAAATCAACAACGTCGGCGAACAAGTGAACATCTTCGCGCGGGTCAACGACAACGGCGACGGAGTGATCATTATCGATTCTTCCGGCGGCGACGGCACTCTGACGATCCAGGATGCGGAAGGGGCGGTGGCGGGCAGGCTGAATCTACTGCGTGATGCCACAATCGACGGCACGGACCAGACCATCGACGGCAGCTTCGAGTTTAGCGTCGAGGTGGATGCAGACGACACGCTCAACGACGTCGTCGAGAAGATCAACCAGGCCCGGTTGGGCATTTCCGCCACGGTGATCAGCGACGGTTCGTCCACCAATCCGTTCAGACTGTCGATTACATCCGGCACAACGGGAACGGACGGGGAATTGATGTTCGACACTGGGACGACGGGGTTGGAAATGTCCGATCTAGTCAAGGCCCAGGATGCGGTGCTCTTTTTCGGCGGGGCGGATTCAGACAATCCGATCGTCATTCGGAGTTCGAGCAACACGCTGACCAATGTGGTGCAGGATGTCACCATCAACCTGCTGGCCACCTCCGACGAGGAAGTCGGGCTGACCGTCGCCCGCGACGTGGATTCGATCACGGAAAGCATCCAGACGTTTGTGGCGTCGCACAACAGCGTGATTGACAGCATCGATGATTTGACGTTCTTCGACGCCGAGGCGCTGCAAAGCGGCCCGCTTCGAGGCGAAGGTACGATCAACACGGTCCGTTCGCGCTTGCGCAGCGTGATCAGCGCGCGCATTCCAACAGACGATGCGACCGTAAGCCGGCTCTCCGCCATCGGCATCAGCTTCGGCAGTGGCGGCAAGCTGGAATTCGATGAGGCCCGATTCCGCGAGGCCTTCGGCGAAGACCCGGACGCGGTTGAGAAGCTGTTCACCCTGTCGGAGACGAAGCAGGAATTAGACAGCAACGGCAATCCCGTCATCAATCCAAATACTGGGGAGCCGGTCGAGGAATTCGTAGGGCTGGGCTTTGGTTTCCGCATTGATGACGTGCTGGATGCGTTGACCCGGACGTTCGACGGCCTGCTGGCCAGCAAGGACAACTCGCTGAGGAGCCAGGAAGACCTCCTCAGCGATCGGGCGGAGTTCCTGCTGACATTATTGGACGGTAAACGGGCCCGGCTGGAGTTGCGATTCGCCAGGCTGGAGCAGTCGCTCAACGCCCTCACCAGCCAGCAGTCCATGCTCAGCGTCCTAGCCGCCTCGGCAGCTTCCTTCCGTTAGAGCATTTACGTCGATCGAACGAGATTTCCGGACGATATTAAGGCGAGATGGCAGAAGCTGGTGACAATCCTTACCTTCGCAACGCGGTCATGACCGCCAGGCCCGAGCAATTGCAGCTCATGCTGTACGATGGAGCAATCCGCTTTGCCTCGCAGGCCCGCGAAGCGATCGAAAAGAGAGAGATTGAAAACAGCTTCAACCTGCTCACCCGTGCCCAGAACATCGTGCGGGAGATGGAGAACGGTCTGCGGCACGAAGTCGCCCCCGAAATCTGCGCCCAGATGGCCTCGCTTTATCGGTTCGTCTTCAGCAGGCTGGTGGACGCGAACGTCAACAAGGACGTCCAGGCCGTCGATGATGCCCTCAAAGTTTTGCGACATCAACGGGAGACCTGGGCCATCTTGGCCGACAAGGTTCAGAAGGCTCAGACCGAGGAGTCGCCCGTGATGCAGCAGGCAGGAGGCGTCGAGACGCCGCAGGATTCAATCAGCTTGGAAGGCTAGTCGCCGACGCGCTGGGCCGCTTTGGCGACGGCGCGTTGGCCGAACAGGAATTCACATGCCACCCTACGATCTGCAATGAACTATTCCACACTCGCCAACCGCTGCCCAGCATCATATAATGATGCGGGTTGTGGCAATCTGGACATGAGTGGAGCGGAATGATGTCTGGCATGAGATTTCGCAGGTGCAGTGCAGCATTAGCCGGCTGTCTGTTGTGTGCGGTGGCCGTGAGCGCCCCGGCATCGGATGAAAAACCTGCAACTGATCAGCTCCTGCCCAAGTTCAACCCGCCCGAAAACCAACTCACCGTCGATCAATTGATTGATGCCCTTGGCAGCCCGGATTACGACGAGCGCCGACAGGCCACCGATATCCTCAAGGCGAAGAAGAAGTCGTTTGCGGATGAGCTGAGCAGGCTCTATCGGTTGGAGCACGATCACGAAATCCGGCTCAGGCTAGTCGAAGTGGCCGAGCATATCTTCCTGAGGCAGGCCTTGCAGGCAATGGGCGGTTTCATGGGAATCCAGCCCAATGCCGTTGACGGCGCTAATGTTCCCGGCCTTGACGCGGGCCGTATGGTGATCAGAGTCGATCGCGTGCTGCCTCACACCGCCGCCGAGCGTGCGAAATTGAAGTTCGGTGATTTGATTTTGGCCATCGATGGAGAGGAAGTGCCCGTATCATCTGGCAATACAAGAGAATTCATTAAACTGATCGGATCCAAACCACCGGGGACCGAAGTGGAGTTTCAAGTGCTTCGAGCGGACGAGTTGTTCACCACGCGCATGGTGCTCGGCGTAAAGCCCTTGACCGGCCTGAACCGCGTGTATCTCACTCCGGACCAGGGAGAAGCCCTCCGAGAGGCCGGCGCCGAATTCGCCCGCTGGCGCGCCGAACTCGAAAACTCGCCGTAGCGTGCCCGCATTTCATCTCGGTGCGACCGCACCGTCGATTCTTTCTTTGTGTCGTGGGGCCTTCCTGGCCTCGGATTCGGCTTGTCGGCATCCTCCCGCCTATTCGCGATCGTCAGTTCTCCGCGTCGAGGCGGAAGCGTTGCAGTTGGGCGGTGCCGATAAACAGGATCGTGGCCGGCTGGTCGGATGACAATCCCTACACGCTCCGCTCACAGTATAAACGCAAAACCGGCCCCAAAGCGGCCAAGAATTATTGCCGCACGCGCAAGCTCCAGGGACCGCAAGATTTAGCCTGCGCGATGGCGAGTCGTTCATGGCGAGGAGCCGGCAGTCTCTCCACGGCGGGCTGCCGGTGGCCGGGCGATTGGGGAGCTGAGGAATTGTTTGAAGATCGGCGGATGCCCGGATATGATCAAAGGGAGTCCTTTCGAGGTAGACCACGTTCCCCGGATTGAGAATCGCGTTTCAAGGGAGGTAGAGAGCGATGATGTATGGCAAGAGCATCGGAGTTGGGTTCAAATGGACGGGGTGTCTGATTGTGCTGGCGTGGTGGGTTACTTCCTCTCCCGCGCAAGCACAAGACAACCCCTGCGGGCAAAACACCGAGGCCGACATCGTGATGATGATCGACCTGACCGGGAGCATTTCGAATGGAGCCTTGGCACTCGAAAAGAGCGGCGCCAAGACGCTGCTGGATTTCTTCGCCGGTGCGGACCCGAAACCGCATGTCGCCATTGGGACTTTCAATGGCCCCTGCGACCGGCCCAACCAGAGTGGCTGTCCGAACGAGGATGAACGGGCGCGGATTTTGTCGGGCCTGACAGATGACTATGGCATCGACGGCAATCCCGGCAGTAATCTGTTCGCCACGATCAACGACATCGACAAGGGGCCGAACAGCGGCCAGACGGACCTGAGCGCGGCGATCAACGCGGCCCAGAGCGCGCTTGCCGCGGGCGGCGCTGTGCCGGGTTACATCATCCTGATTTCTGACGGCACGCCGACCATCCCAAACCCCGATGATGCCTGCCCAAGAGTGCGGGGTCCGAACGACTTTCACGTATGTGATTGCCCCGCCGCTGATGCGGCCGCCAGAGATGCCAAACTCGCGGCCGAAGCCGCCGGCACACAGATCTTCGCGATTCACTTCGACGACGGTTCCGGATTCACTTGCCCCGGCGAACCGGTCGGCGGAATGGTATTCATGTTGGAATTGGCCACTACGCCGGCGATGTTCTTCAAAGGCACCGACGACCTCTCAGGCGTCATCGACCAGATCGCCGCCGATATTACTTGTGATGACGACGTGGTCTTCTGCAACGGCGCCGAAGCGTGCATCGACGACGCTTGCCAATCGAGCGGCGATCCCTGCGCGCCCCTGGGCTTGGTTTGCGATGAGGCGAGCGCCTCCTGCCTCTGCGACGACGACGGCGACTGCGACGACGGCAACAGCTGCACGACGGATCTCTGCGAGCAGGGGGGTTGTGTTCATGTGGCAATTCCCGGATGTGGCGGAGGTGGTGGAGGTGGAGATCCAGGCGATGGGGATCCGGATGGTGATGGCACCGGCGGCGACGGCACAGATGGTGATATCGCGGGCGACGGCGGGGTTGGCATCCTCGATGACGACGATGATGGTGTCAGCGATGAGGTTGACGCTTGTCTGGGCACACCGCTCAGTGATGTCGACGCAGTAGATGCGACGGGATGCGCACCGAGCCAGATTGACGATGATGAAGACGGCGTGAGCAATGCGGTCGACGAGTGTATGGATACCGCCGCGGGGGCAGAGGTCGATAAGAGCGGCTGTTCTGCTGATCAAATCGGGCAGCTTGATCCAGATGCTGACGTGTTCGCTCAACTCCAACCGCCGGCGACGTTGCCGGGTCTGGATGGGGAAACATTTTGCGGATTGTGCGGCGCGGGCGGAGCGGCGGGCTTCATGGGAGCGCTGATCGGGCTGATGCTGATGCGCGAGCGGAGATCGCTTCGCCGAAGGCGCAAGTAATCATACGAACGTATGGACCGCTTGCTGGCGCTCCCGGCTCTGATTGTTCAATCCGAATTCCGCACTCCGAATTCCGACTCATGGGGATGCGGCGGCGCTGGTTTGCAGCAATCGCTCGGCCTCGCCGCGCAGGGCCTGAAATTCGGCGCGGGTGTCGAACCACAGTAGACCCTTCTCGGCCGTGACGAGCACCTCTTCGCCATTTTTGAACTCGGGAGGCCAACGCTCGATTGCTTCGTCGAGTCCGTCCCCCGCGGCGGTGAGGTCACCCGCCTTTGCCTGAGCCACCGCTCTAATCAAGTGGCAGATCGTCTGGTTGTCGCCGTCCTTCAACGCGGCAGCCGCATGTCGCGCTGCGTCCTCGAACTCGCCATTTCGCAAATAAGCTTGCGCCAAAATACGATCGAAACGCGGATCCTCAAGCCCCGTGAAAGTTGCCGCCAGCTTCGCTTCATCCAGAGCCTTGGCGGTATCCTTGTGGTCCGGCAGCGATAAGTAAAGCCGGGCCAGCAGCAGCCCGTTTCGCGTGTCTCTCTTCTGGATTTCCTTCGCCCTCAACAGCGAGGCCAGTGCTTCCTCTTTTCCGAGGTATAATTGCAGGGTTCCCAAGGCGCGCCAGGCCTCGTCATCGTGCTTGGTTTCCTCGCCCGCTGCCTGGTTTTTCCGCGTACCTTCCAACGCGGACTCGAGCGCGTCGTCAACCCGCCCCTGCCAAGCGAGCACTTTGGCAAGG
>JADFJZ010000083.1 GCA_022565195.1 Planctomycetota bacterium
GGGCCACTGGTGCCAAAAGCGCGGCGTGTTGTTTTGCGTGGATGCGATCCAGGCGCTGGGCGTGCTGCCGATCGACGTGCAGGAAATGAAGATCGATTTTCTGGCCTGCGGCGGGCACAAGTGGCTTTGCGGCCCGGAGGGCACGGGCATCTTCTACTGCAACCGCGAGTTGACCGGCCACCTGCGGCCATCGACGGTCAGTTGGCGGAGCATGAAGCGCGGCGAGGATTTCAGCAAGTACGAAATGACCTTCCACGACGACGCCCGGCGATTCGAGTCCAGTTCTTACAACATGCCCGGCATTTACGGTCTGGCTGCTTCGCTCGAACTGTTTCAGGAAATCGGCATCGAGAACAGCAGCCAACATGTCCTGGGCCTGACGGATCGACTGGTCGAAGGCCTCCGCGAGAAGGGCTACCGCGTGATCAGTCCGCGCGAACCCGGCGCCGCCAGCGGCATCGTAGCGTTCACGTCCCCGACGCATAATCATCATGCGATTCAGCAGCACCTGGAGAAGGAGCATCGCATCATCATTGTCGTTCGCGAAGGGCGCCTGCGCGCCAGCCCACACCTTTACAACAGCCCCGACGAAATCGACCGCCTGATCGAAGTCTTGCCCAAACATTGATTTGTTCTATAATCAAGTGAGCAGGATAGAATCATGCGCCCACAAGACATTCTCAAGCATTTGCAGAGAACACCCTTTCAACCGTTTCGGCTGTGCCTCTTGGACGGACGGTCATTCGAGATTCGTCATCCGGAGATGGCGATGGTGGGGCGTTCTGCCGTGATCATTGGCATACCGGATCCAGAGGAAGAAGAGCCTATTTATGAACGCAGTTTCGACTGCTCGATTATGCACATCACGAGCCTTGAACCGATTGATGGTCGGAACCCCAGGAAGAAACGCTGACTGAGGGTGGAGCGATCCACAGCAGCGGCACATTAAGAACTTTGACAACAGCCGCACGCGTCAATTATCATCATCGCCAATTGCCGACCTAGCTCAACGGTAGAGCGCAGCTTTCGTAAAGCTGAGGTTGTGGGTTCGAATCCCATGGTCGGCTTTTCCGTTGTGTTGCGTAAGAATCGGCATGTTGTAGAAAACGAGATGGACCACTGGGCGGTTTTTCCCTCTGCGCTGGTCGTTTCCCATTCTCGATCGCGAGTCCGCTCCCACTGACGAATCCCGAGGTGATTGCTTTATGGCCCAGTTGATTGACGGCAAGGCGATTGCAGCCGAGATTCGCGCGCAAGTCAAAGGCGGCGTGGCCGATCTACAGGCTCAAGGCCAGACCGTCAAGCTGGTTTCCGTCCTTGTCGGCAAGCCGGAAGCAGCCGAAATCTACTCGCAGTCGCAGGCACGATGCTGCGCGGAAGTGGGCATGCAGTTCGAACTGCTATCGCTGCCTGAAAGCACGGCTCTTGCGGAGATCAAAGCCGCGATCGAGAATTTGAACCGGGATCCGACGGTCAACGGCATCATGCTCAACCTGCCCCTGCCGCCGGGAATGAACGAATCGGAAGTGCAGTATTACATCGACCCCTACAAGGACGTGGAAGGCGTCAACCCGGCGAACATCGGCTTCGTCTTCTATGGCCGACCGATCATCGCGCCCTGCACAGCGCTCTCGGTGTTGGAAATACTCAAGCATCTGGGCCAGACGTTCGAGGGCCGGGACGTGGTGATCGTTGGCCAAGGCGCAATCGTCGGAAGGCCGATCACGCTGTTTCTGTTGCAGGAAATGGCCACCGTGACCGCGTGCCACAAAGCCACCCGCGATCTCAGGCGGCACACGGCGCAGGCCGACGTTTTGATCGTGGCTGTGGGCAAGCCGGGGCTGATCACCGGAGACATGGTCAAGAAAGGGGCGGTGGTCATCGATATCGGCATCAATCGCATCAAGGAGCCGGGCGGAGAGACCCGAATCGTGGGTGATGTTGATTTTGACTCAGTGAATCCGGTAGCGTCGGTCCTGACGCCTGTGCCCGGCGGCGTGGGCCCGGTCACGGTGTCCATCCTGCTGCGGAACACGGTGCAGGCAGCCCGGGAGCAACTGGCCCGCAGGAATCGGTAGCATCGACCGTGGCCCACCGGATAGAATCTAACCGTACGAATGCTCAGGCTCGCGCTTGGAGCAATGGACCAAGCTCCTTCAACGCAGAGGATCACGGAACTATGAGATATCAGCAAACTCTCCGGTTGTTGGGCAGCATTGCGTGCTGCGCCATTCTCGGCTGCCAGCCAAACCAACGGGTTTCTTCCACGGCGGACAATTCTGACCGCGAGGTGACCCGATCGCCGGACTCTGATGAGGCCGGCACCCCAGCGCCAGCGGGCGATAGCGGCAGCGCGCAGGCCGCTCACGCTGAGGGGCAAGGCGAGCGCCCGTCCGCGGCGGCCACCATTTCAACAGTGTCAGATCAGAAGCGGAGCAACAAGCCGAGTCAACTGACGAACACCGCCGGAACCGGCAAGAGAGGCCCGGCCGCTGATGTTCCTCCGTCTATAGAGACCGAACTCCCATCCGAGTCGACGCCGGCAACCGCTGCCGATTCAGAGGGACAGACAGAAGTGCGCGAGACGTTTTACGGGGACGGCTCGACGAGGAGGCAATGGATCGTCAAGATCCTGCCTGACGGTACGGAAGTGGAGCACGGCGAGGCGCTTCTGTGGCATCAGAACGGTCAAGTGTGGCTGCAGGGGGAGTATGTCGATGGCGTGCGCCAGGGACTGTGGCTTTCCTGGCATCCGAACGGCAACAAGAGAGGAGAAGGGCGCCTCCAGCTGAACAGGCGCATCGGGACATGGATCAGGTGGGACGAGACAGGCCAGAAGCGTTCGGAGGCGGCATACGAAATGGGACTCGCACATGGAAAATCGACCGTTTGGGACGAAGACGGCAACGTCATCGAAACGGGCGAGTATGTGCGTAAGAAAAAGCACGGCACCTGGATCACGTACGTCGACGGCGAGAAAACAGAAACCGAGTGGGTCAACGGCGTACAAGTCGAATAGGCACGGCGAATTCCCAGACTGCTAAACGACGAAGTCAATTCGGAGGATCCAGCCGTGGACTTGCCGTCTGGCAGCCGTTCCGAAGTCGTGACGATCTTCTTCAAAGTATCATTTGCAATGCGGGAATCAATAAGCTGCTTATCAGGGTTCGGGGTTTGTTTCCAGGTCGCGGTCCTTCAAGTATCCGAGCAGGCGTTTGCGGTCGGGGTGATGCGGGTGTAGTTGCAGTACAACCTGCCATTGGGCCAGGGCTTCAGCGCGCCGTTCGGCTTCGAACAGTGCATTACCGAGTTTGTAGCGCAGGTCAACCGAGCGCGGTGCAACCTCAATCGCCCGCTGAAGATGGTGTATGAACCTGTCGAGATCGCCCCGAATGCAATACTGATCCGCCATCAAGGTGTGCATTTCGAGCAGTTTGGACTCATACGACTTCGGATTTAGCTGGCCGGCGGTTTCCACGTGCTGTTGAAAGCCCTCCAAGTCGCCAAGCCAGTACAAAGTCACGCCGTAGCGATAGTGGTAGCCGGCCAATCGACCCGCGGGAAGTGTTGCTTCGATAATCTCATAGGCATCCCGAGCCCGCTCATACTCGTTCGCGTTAAACCAAATGTCTGCATTGAGCAAGTGGACATCCGCTTCATCCACGCCCAGCTCAATGGCCTTCTGAAGATGATAAATCGCCGAATCACTCGGGCACACGCGAAAGCGATTGGGCTGGTCATCGACGGCTTCCAGCACATACCAGTCCTCGTGCGTATTGCCGAGGATGGCCTGCGAGATGGGCAGCACTTGAACCCTGCCCAGGGGTCTGCCGGCTTGGTGGTAGGCGCTGGCGAGCAGATAGTGTACCTGCGGATCGTCGCCGGCCAGGGCGAGGGCAGATTTCAATGCCCGCACAGCCAGGGCGGGCAGTTCGCGCCGCAGATGCAACCGGCCCAAGGCGACAAGATCCTCCAGAGCCTCGGGCTTCAGACGCACCGCTTTCTCATAAAACCACGCCGCCTCCACGAGTTGCCCCGAGCGGAGGTACGCTTCGGCAAGTAAGTGACTGATTGCATACGATTCTGAGAAGGAGGCCGACGCGGCGAGCGTCCGGATCACGGCCTCCCAATCCTTCCGCTCCAACAGAACTTCGGCCTTGAGAATCACAGCAGCCTCATTCGCCGGATCCAGCGCCAACAACTCATCGACCGTCTGGAGTGCAGCGTCCGATTGGCCGGCGTGTCGCTGCACATCGGCGAGTTCGTAAAGGTAAGCCCTGTTCCGTGGATCATCATCGACCCGCCGGCGCAGGAGCTTCATGGCCTCTGAATCGTCTTCGCGCGCAATCGCCTGCACGGCGGAGGAGTGGATTTCCGTCGCCGAATCCTGTGCGCCTGCAAGCGGGCAAAGCAGACCGAGCATTGAAATGAGCGTGAAAGAACCGGCAGCCATGCGAATCGGGCTTACTTGAGAACTTCGCGCATCAACGGAATGGCCTGTTCGATCTGGTCGGCGGAGACATCGAGGTGCGTGACAGCACGCAGACGAGTCGAAGTTTCGGGCAACAGCAGCACGCCGGATTCCCGCAGCCGTTTGCACACTTGCCCCGCTGTGCCGAGGCGCGGGTCAACCTCAAAGAACAGGATGTTGGTTTCAACTTCGTCCGGATCGATCGTCACAGAGGGCAATTCCGCCAGCGCCACTGCGAGTGTCTTGGCGTTGGCGTGATCGTCCGCCAGCCGATCGATGTGATGGTCCAGGGCGTAGGTCGCTGCCGCGGCGAGCAACCCGGCCTGGCGCATGCCGCCGCCGAACATCTTTCGGAAGCGGTGGGCGGCCTGGATTGATTCCTTCGAGCCGGCCAGAATCGATCCGACCGGGGCTCCCAGGCCTTTCGAAAAGCACATGCTGACCGTATCGAAATGGCGTGCATACTCGGCGAGCGCGACGCCGCTCGCCACGGAGGCATTGAACAGTCGCGCACCGTCCAAATGCATGGCCACTCCAGCCTTGCGGGCAACTGCGGCGACATCGGCGATCATTTCAATCGGCCAAACCGAGCCGCCGCCGCGATTGTGGGTATTCTCGATGATCACCAGGCGGGAGGGCGCGAAATGATCATTCGGCGGTCGGAGCAGGGCCTGCACGTCCGCCCCATCGAATTGCCCGCGCCGGCCTTCGATGAACCGTACACTCACGCCGCTCAGTGCGGCTGGGGCGCCCGACTCATAGAAGAAGGCATGGCTGTCGCGCTGGCAGATTACTTCGTCGCCGTGCGATGTGTGGATGCGGATGGCGATCTGGTTGGCCATCATCCCGGACGGCACGAACAGGGCCGCCTCCTGTCCCAGCAGGGCAGCGGTTTTCTCTTGCAGCTCGTTGACGCTCGGATCGTCGCCGAACACGTCATCCCCGACAACGGCTTCGGCGATCACTCGGCGCATCGCCGGCGTCGGCTGGGTGACTGTGTCGCTGCGCAAGTCCGCTACTACTTTTGTACGCATGGTGGAATCCGTGATTGCAGGCCAATCGGTGTTGCGAGCCAGACGCGCCTTGACCAAGAGTCCTCGGCAGGTCCGCGTGCGCCTGCGCGCCTCATGCTACCACAATCACTTTTCGCTCGGAAGGGCGCTCTCGACGGCCGCCTCGGGGCGGTAGACCCAGCGGTCCAGCCAGTGGCACGCCCCGATGGCAACGACCGCCACGATGATCCCGGCAAGCACGTCCGCGAGGTAGTGCCAGCCCGTGGTCACGGTCGCGATCAGGACCATGCCGTTCAATACGGCGCTGAGGGCAAACAGCCAGCGTCGGTGCCAACAGCTCAGCGCGAGCAAAATGGCCCAGGTCGCATGGAACGAAGGGAAGGTGATCAACCCTTCGGCCTGTTGCAGAGAGATCGTTTCCATTTGGCCCGCGCGCAACCCTTCAAAGTGGGCCATGTAACGCGCCTGAACATCACTGAGTTCATAGCCGAAGGCCTCAAAGGGGCCGGCTGCGGGGTAAGCGTAAAACAGGGCGGCGGTGAGCAGTGCGCTGATCATGAACCGCTGCACGAATGCCTCGAGCGGTCGGCGATCGCCGACCAGGCCCAGCGTTGCGATCAAGGCTGTTTGCGGGAGGAGTGTATCGTAGGCCAATTGCAGCATGTGCTGCACAGTTGGGTGGGCCTTGGCCCAGTTCACGATTGCGGGCAAGTGGCACCACAGGCCGGCATCGACATCGACGAGTAGTGGGTCGATCAGCGGGCGGTTGAAGGTCGCCAGGCAATACATCAGAATCGTGTAGCTCGATGAGAACAGCACCAAGTGCAGCAGGGCATTCACGCACACCACGAAATCGGATTCACGGCGCCATCGATAGTACAGACCAACCGCGGTCAGCAAGGCCGCGAAGCCGAGCGGCCTGATGAGGCTTTGCAGGTCCAGCTTCAAATCCAGCGTGCCGAGCAGAATGACATCGAGCAACACCGCCGCCGCGATGACCAGCCACTTCATCGCCGTATCTCGCGTCATTGGTTTGCGTGTACCGAGTGAAGTGCTCACAACACAGCTATCGGTTGAGTTGT
>JADFJZ010000084.1 GCA_022565195.1 Planctomycetota bacterium
TACGACATGCTGCCCGGTTCTACTTCGACCCGCAAGCGCCGCAACCGCGAACGCATCGACGGCCGGACACAGGAAATCCAGCGGCTCATCGGCCGGTGCCTGCGCAGTGTTATTGACATGTCGCTCCTCGGGCAGAACACGATCATGATCGACTGCGATGTGCTGCAAGCGGATGGAGGGACGCGAACGGCAAGCATCACGGGTGGATTCGTAGCGCTGTACGACGCGGTTCGGTTCGGAATCAAGAACAAGCTCATCGCAAAGAACGCAATCTTCGATCATGTTGCGGCGGTAAGTGTCGGCGTCGTTGACGAGAAGGTATTGCTCGATCTCAACTACGAGGAGGATGTCGCGGCCGCCGTGGATTTCAACATCGCCATGACCGGCCGGGGCCGCTTCATCGAAATCCAGGGCACCGGCGAGGAAGCCACATTCACTCGCGATGAACTGGATAAAATGCTAAAATTCGGCGCGGCGGGCATCCGCGAACTGATCGGTGCTCAGAAATCGGCGTTGAGGATTCGGAAATGACCACGCAAGCGATGTGCAGGATACGTCTCCCCGCGGTGCTCTTGGCGCTTACGCTGGCGCCTGCGCTGGTGCTTGCGCTTGGGGGATGCGAATCCGACGGCCGATCCAGCGGCGGCTTCCGGGGCTTTGCTCGTCGCCAGACCGAAGAATGGACGATTTTATGCACAGAGCTGACCGGCCCGTTCCATCGCGATAATTGCCGGGCCCTCGCTGATTCGCTCCGCGCCACCCCGGGCATCCGCCCCGGAGACGTCCGCTGCGACCACGATACGACGAACGAATCCAGTCGGTTGTACTACAGCAAGTACCGGCGCACGCGCCATCCAAGAACGAACCGCCTGGATACGCCGAAGCGGTTGCGCAACGACATGTTCCTCATCTTCAATCTGGCCGATGATCAGAAACGCCGTATGTTCGGCAATGCCCGAGCCGTGCGCTACATTCAACCCGAGGGGCTCGCCCTGCGCCAGTGGGCGCTGACCAACGCACCGGGCATTTACTCGCTGCAGATCGCCGTGTTTTACCCCGAGGGCGATTTCACTGGATCGCGGAAGCTGGCAGGCCAGTTCGTCGCCGAGCTTCGAGGCGAAGGGCATGAAGCCTACTTTCACCACGAGGAAGTCATGTCCATGGTCACGATCGGTTCCTTCGACGAGTCGGCTGTCATCACCAGGAAGGACGGCACCCTTCAACTCTCCGAAGAAGTCCTCCGTCTGCAGGCCGCCGATCCGCGATTCAAGTACAATTATCAGAACGGTCGTGTAATCAACAAGAAGCTGGACGATACAAAGTACGGCAGCCCCTCGTTTCTGGTTCGCATTCCGCGCCGCTCGCCATGAATTCACGCTCCCAATGTCGCGTCACTTGTTGCTCATCGCTACTTCAAACCCCGGCAAGCTGCGTGAGATCGAGGCCGTCTTCGCGGGTCTCCCGCTTCACTTCGAGGACCTGCGTCAATACCCGGATCTGCCCGCCGCCGTGGAAGATGCCGAGACCTTCATGGCCAATGCCGAGAAGAAGGCGCTGTATTACGCCGAGCAGACCGGCCTGCCGGCCCTGGCCGACGATTCAGGCCTGGAGGTGGACTCTCTCGGAGGCCGGCCCGGAATTCATTCCGCACGATTCGCAGGGCGCCACGGCGACGACCAGGCCAATAACGCCAAACTCATCGAACTGCTCAGGAATGTCCCGCTCGATAAACGACGCGCCCGCTTCCGCTGCGCCATCGCCGTGGCCGACCACGGCGCCGTGCTGGCCCGCGCCGAGGGCACTATCGAGGGCCTCATTATCGACGAGCCTCGCGGCGAGAACGGCTTCGGCTACGATCCTCACTTTCTAGTGCCGGACTTGGGTAAAACAACGGCGGAACTGGCTCCGGAGCACAAGAATCGCATCAGCCATCGCGGCCAGGCGCTGCGCTCGATCCTCGACGCTCTGGGCCACATTTTCGCCCGATAACCTCGACCTGCACAGACCGGCGCGCGTTTGAGAAGCACACCAAAGTCGCTATAATACCGCCCTTCGCGTAAGCGGAGTGATCGAGACTCGGACCGGAAAGGAACGGAAATATGCCGGAAGTAATGCCGACGGGAATGTTCTTCACCAAGGGCGTAGGCAAGCACAAGCGCAACCTACAGTCCTTTGAGGAAGCGCTGCGCAAGGCCGGCATCGCGCAGTTGAACCTCGTCCGCGTCAGCAGCATCTTCCCACCCGGTTGTCAGATCCTGACGCGCAGCCAGGGCCTGAAGCGGCTTCGGCCCGGCCAGATCGTCCACTGTGTGCTGGCCGAGGCCCGCACGGATGAGCCCAATCGACTCCAGTGCGCGGGCATTGGACTGGCGCTGCCGTCCGACAAGGATCAGTACGGATATATTTCCGAGCACCACGGCTTTGGCATGACTCAGAGAAAATGCGCGGACTATGTTGAGGATATGGCCGCCACGATGCTCGGCACGACGTTGGGCATCGATATCGATATCGAAAAAGCCTGGGACGAACGGCGCGAATTGTACAAGAGCAGCAACTTGATCATTCGCACGCGGGCCAATGTGCAGACGGCGGAAGGCGACAAGAACGGCCTATGGACCACCGTCGTCGCCGCAGCGGTCTTTGTGTATTAACAATGCGCCCACTCAGAGCCCCAAGCGCAAGCGCGGGGTCGAACCGGAGCCGCGGGCTTTTAGCCCGCGCGGACCAACGAACTCCAACTGTCATCCGGAACACGCAAAGGACATCCGCAAAAATGCCGTGCCCTTCCAACAAAACGAAGACTGCCGACGCACAACAATGGATGCAGGGCGCATCGATCGAACCGCTCGAACTGCGCGGCAACGAGAACATCGTTGATTTGATCGATAACGTCTACGCCCGCAGCGGCTTCAACGGCCGGCGGCTGGCAGAGGCGTGCGAACTCTATTCACGGATGCTCCAAGGCAACACGACCGTCGGCCTGACCCTGGCCGGCGCCATGACACCGATCGGCATGAGCGGCGTGATCATTTCGCTCATCGAGGCAGGGTTCGTCGATTTCATCATTTCGACCGGCGCCAATCTCTACCACGACCTGCACAGGCCTTACGACTGCCCGATGGTACAGGGCAGCCCCAATATCGACGACAACGCCCTCGCGGACGTAGGCATCGCGCGGATCTACGACGTGCTGATCGAAGACGAAGACACGCTGATGGCCACCGACAAGTGCATTCTGGCGGCGCTTGAGGGGCTGGACACTTCGCAGCCGTTCTCGACGGCTGCGTTGCACTATGAACTGGGCCAGGCCGTCGCAAAGTCTGCCCCCCACCCGGAAAAATCCCTCGTCGTCGTCGCAGCCGAAAAGAACGTGCCGATTTACACGTCGTCGCCCGGCGATTCGTCGATCGGTATGAACCTCATCGTACCGCACATGCTCGACAAGCCCGTGCCGCTCAACCCGCTGCTCGACGTCATCGAGACCGCAGCCATTGTCCGCTCCGCCGACAAGAACGGCGCCGTCATACTCGGCGGCGGATCGCCGAAGAACTTCTACCTACAGACCCAGCCGACGCTACACCAAATCCTGCGCGACCCAAGCAAGGGCGGGCACGATTACTTCATCCAGTTGACCGTCGATTCGCCGCACTGGGGCGGGCTCAGCGGCGCCACGCCGCAGGAAGCGCGAAGCTGGGGCAAAATCAAAGATGCCGAGAAGGACAACGTCGTCGTGTACTCGTGTGCCTCGCTCACTTTCCCGCTGCTAGCACAGTATGTGCTCGTCCGCAACCAACCGCGGCAGCAAAAGGCGCTCTTTGCAAAGATGGACGACATGGTGTCTGACTTGTTCGCGTCGGCGCGGTCGAACCCTGTGTTCATGGATGAATACGCGCCTTACTATCGTGCAGCGAGTAAGACGTAGGAACGGACGGCCCCCAAGAGGACGCGGGATTGGGCACTACTCGAATTGCCAACGCGTCGCGAAGTATGAAAGTTATGACTTCGGAAGATCTGCCAAACGGCAAGCCAACGGCAGGATCTTTCGCATTGACTTCGTCGTTTAGCAGACGCCTCGTTTTGCATTGTGGGTCCAAATTCGATCGCCCGTTCAAATCACCGCCGGGCTGAAGGCACACACGGGAACACATTCTCTGCTCAAGGAGGCACCATGGCGAGCGAGCCGGATCGATTCCTGGGATTGGAAGATAGCGAGTCCGAGTACGAACGGTCTCGGTTCGCCGTCTTGCCCATCCCGTACGACGCCACCGCCAGCTTTCTCGCCGGCACACGTCACGGCCCGCGCGCGATCATCACGGCATCGCAGCAAGTCGAGACCTACGACGAGGAACTGCGCGGCGAATTCATTTCCAGCGGCGTCGCGACCCTCGACCCCATGACGCCCAACGCCGAAGGGCCGGAGGCGATGCACCACGACATCTTCGAGGCCGCCGGCAAGATCGTCGCGGACGATAAGTTCCTGCTGACGCTCGGCGGGGAGCACAGCATCACCTCGGGCCTCGTCCGCGCCGTCAAGTCGAAGCACGACGACCTCTCCGTGCTGCAAATCGACGCCCACGCCGATCTGCGCGAGTCGTATCAAGGCTCGAAGTACTCCCATGCTTCGGTCATGCGCCGGATTCACGACATGGGCGTGCCGTTCGTCGGTGTCGGCATTCGCAGCTATTCGAGCGAAGAAGCGAGCTTCATGGAAAAGTCAGGGATTCGCCCCGTTACTGCTTCGGATTGCCGATCATCCGGAGATTGGGTTGACCGTGCGGTGGATCGTCTGACTGAGCACGTGTACGTCACACTCGACATCGACGCCTTCGATCCCGCCTTTGCCCCCGGCACCGGCACGCCCGAGCCGGGCGGATTGGATTGGTACCAAGTCACGGCCCTCCTGCGGGCCGTCGCCGAGCGAAAGAACATCGTTGCGGCTGATCTCGTCGAGGTGATTCCCTTGCCCGGCCAAGTCATCACAGAATTCCTCGCCGCCAGACTGGCATACAAGATCATCAGCTATACCCAGACTCGTCCCTGATGCTACAATCAGCGCCATGAGACCGCTGACACGGTGCCCGCAATGCAAGTACTCCTTGGAAGGCCTGCCCGCAGATCATCGCTGCCCCGAATGTGGCTTCGAGTACGACGCCGAAACTGCGATGTGGATAGGCCGCCTCGACCGGAAAGAGATTTTCGCATATGTCGTCGTGAGTTGCTGGGTAATCTGGATCTTCCTCAGCCGCCTCTTCGGAACCCCGTTTCCCCACGCTCCGTCCTGCGTGTGGCTATGCTCCTCCTTGTCGGGGGAGCCGCATTGTTCGTGCTGTACCGCGTGCGCCAAATGTCGCGCGCCGGTGACACCGTCTGTACCACGCGGCAAGGCGTCTGGATCAAGAAAGGCCGGCGAGTTGAATTATATCCTTGGGCCGAAATCGAGGGCGTGTTTTGGAATTCGGCCAACAAGAGCGCCGGACTGGACATCAAGGGTCGAACCCGACCTTTGTATATCTCGGGAGTGCTCCGGAGCCGAACGGTTTTCGAGGAGCTGAGGATGGCGATGCGCAGGCGCAAACAGGTTGCAGAGGAGGAATCGTGCTCGGGATCTTGAGTGTGTGGCTGGGATTGGCTTCGCTGGTGATGTCGCTGGTGATGGTGCTGTATCGGCCGGCGTTTCATGATGTGCTGCTTTTGATCGAGATGTATTTCGCCTGTCCGATGTCGCTGATGTTCGGCGGACTCGTGCTGTGGGCCACGCGCCAGGAAAAGTCACAGAACGCCGCACCGCGTTTGCAAGCCAAAGTGGGCATTACGCTGGCCCTGGTGGCGGCTGCCGTGGTGTATTGCCTGGTTGCCTTTGCGGACCGCCTCGTGCCCGCTTGAAGCGACCGGCGAACGTATCTATAATCGTTCCATCGTTATAAACATCTCTGAAGCCCTGACTTTTCGAGGCTTCGCGCAGGCTGAAGCCTGCGGCTCCTTGGGCTTGGAGTTGATCGGCAAGAGTTTTCTATGCGAATCATCGTCAATGGACAACCCGAAAACGCGGAGGCCGAGGTCACGGTCGCTTTGCTGATCGAGACGCATAATCTTCAGCCGCTGCGCGTGGCGGTTGAGGTCAACGAGCAACTGGTGCGGCGGCGCGATTTTGAGCAGACGCAACTGCAAGCCGACGATCGCGTTGAGATCGTCACCTTTGTCGGAGGCGGATAGATGCCGGAAGCGCTGAACATCGGTCCGTTCGAGTTTCGCTCGCGCCTGTTCGTGGGGACGGGCAAATATGCGAGCTACGAACTCATGCAACAAGCGCTGGAGGCCTCCGGCTGTCAGGTGGTGACGGTGGCGGTGCGTAGAGAACGTCTGTACGACGATCAAAATCGCAGCCTGCTTGATTTCATCGATCTGGGTCGCTACACGATTCTGCCCAATACCGCCGGCTGCTTCACTGTGAAGGACGCGATCCGCCATGCCGTGCTGGCCCGTGAACTGCTGGAGGGCATGGACAACGCCGGTGCGAAATGGGTCAAGCTGGAGGTGCTGGCCGACCAGAA
>JADFJZ010000085.1 GCA_022565195.1 Planctomycetota bacterium
TCACATCACCGCTGAGTTCAACGACATCGACCTTGCCGACCTGCAGAAAGACTTGAGTTCGAAGAACCCTGTGGCTTTCAAAGGCGGCACGGCGTCGGCCAAGATCGACGGCCGGTTAGGTCGGGACATGATCGATCTGGGCATCAGCGTGGACACCAAAAACATGACCATCGAATCCGCCGGCGGAGGGGCTCTGGGCTTGGATCCGCAGATCACCGGCGAAGCGCTCAAAGTGCTTGAAGATATCGACACCACGCTGCGGCTGGTCGGCCCGCTGACCGCGCCGAAGCTGGTCTTCGACGTGCCCGCGCTGCGCGAGGAGTTCCGCGCCGCGCTGCTCAAAGCCGGCAAGGACCAGCTCGCCGGCCGACTCGGCGACTTGATCGGCGACAAGCTCCCCATCGGCCAGGAGATCCCCAAGGACCTCGACCCCGCCAGCATCGGCGACGCCATCGGCGGCGCGGTCGGCGGCCTCCTCGGCAAAGACGACCCGGACAAGAAAGAGGAAGAAAAGAAAGACGACAAGAAAGACGCCAAAGACATCCTCAAAGATATCGGCGGCCTCTTCGGCGGCGACAAGTCCAAGGACAAGAACGATGCTCCGTAGCCGAGTTTTCCAGCTTCGGACGTCCCGGTGAGCGATGACGGATTGATCTGGCGATTCTGCCGTCTACGATCTATAGTGCGTCGATCGTGAAAGTGCGCGAGGTGATCAGGATGCTGGAGGCCGCTGGATGGCAACTCGTGGCGACCCGCGGAAGCCACAGGCAATACAAGCATCCAGACCAAGCTGGCCGCGTGACAGTGCCCGGAAAGCTGGCCGACGATTTGGCGCCGGGGACACTAAACAGCATATTGAAACAAGCCGGGCTCAAGGGAGATTGATCATGCGTTACGGCATCGTTATCGAGAAGGCGAACGGCAACTATTCAGCCTACGTGCCGGATTTGCCGGGATGCGTCTCTACGGGCAATACGGTTGAAGAGGCCGAAGAACAGATCCGCGAGGCGATCCGCTTTCATCTTGAAGGCCTCAAGGAAGACAATTTGCCCATCCCCGAGCCCACCAGTATCTGCGACTACGTCGAAACTTGAAAACGTGCGTGCTTGGCGTATCGGGGGTTCTGGATCGGGCGCTGGCGCTTCCGGCCCTGATCAAGACAGAGGTTAATCGGGATTGGTCGTCGGCTGGTTCTGGGGTTGTTTGGGCGGTTTGGCCGGCGGCGGGGGCGGATCGCGGGGCGGGCGCCAGTCGATGATGATCTTGCGGGCCGGGGCGTCGATGGTGAATCGGCGCATCTCCTTAAAAACGTCCCAGCCGAGAAGCATGTCCACTTGCATGCCCACGCCGCTGCTGGTTTCCTTGTCGATGAAGGGCAAAGCGTAGGTCCGGCCCTGAGCGAAGGTGCGGCGGGCGATGCGGAACGGAATGCGTGTCGAGATCTTGGCGCGGATGTCGCCGAAGTCTGCTTCGCGGATGGCCGACGCCGATTTCAATGCCGTCATTTGGTGCGTACTGAAGCAGGACACCGGCGTGCCGATGTCGAAAATCGCGTTGACCGTGACATCCTTGAGTTGCACGCGCACGATCGGCTGATCGCCGGAGAGAAACCGCACTTCCAGCGGCGAGCGCAGGCGAGTCGATCCCGTGATTGGCCCCGAAGGGATGGATTCTTCGATGCCCACGCGTCGTGTGTCGAAATCCACGACCATCCGCTTGCGGGCGAACAGGCCGGCGCCAACGACTCCCTTGAGACCGGGCAAATCGCTCTCGTTGAAAGGATAGATTTGCGTCGCCACCGCCTGAACTTGACAGTCGCCGATGGTGATCGTGTTCGTCAGCGCCCATTGCGTGTCCGAAGCGCCGCCAGTGACGTCGAGGATTTGACCTTCGCCGAGAACCTTGATGCCCGCTTCGTGGGCTACGGTTGTATCGAGGCTGAGGGTCGCCCCGCCGCCGAGGTCCAGCAGCATGTTGACCGGGCCCTGGCCGTTCAATTGGACCTGCACGGTCGGAAGCCGGAGCTTTGTGCCGCGAACAAAAGTGAAGCTCCCCGTAGCGCTCACGGTGTTCACTGTCTTGTCTTGTGCGGCGCCGTACATCAAGCTTCGCGCTTTCGCCCTGCTGACGATCAAGTCCCTGGGATAGCCTTTCAAATTGGCCGCGCTCTTGAGCGCCGATTCAAAATGCGCTGCCGCCTCGGTGCTCCTGCCCAGCCAGCCGTAGAGCAATGCAGCCTGATATTGCAGTTCGGCGTCCTGCGGCGCGTGGATCAAAGTACGAAGCGCGATGTCCAGCGCGAAACGCACGCGCCCCTCGCTGTGAAGCAGCTTTGATTGCACCACTGCCGATACAGGGTCGGATTGGCGTGGGACGAGTTTGTCAAAGAGCTTAGCGGCCTCATCCGGGAATCCGCCGCGGTAGTAGGCCCGCACGATGTGACCGAGCACCTCGGGATCCTGCGCGTGCTCCTTCGCTGCCACGCGCGCCGCCCCGAGCGCCTTTTGCGGCTGGTCCAGGCGGTAGAGCGCTTCCAGAATTTGATTCCACACCTCCGCCGAGCCATCGCCGGCTTTGAGCCGTGCTTCGGCGGCGGTGTACGCAGCGAGAAGCTCCGCACGATCAGTGGTTCCACTGGGCTCGCTTCCAGCACCGAAGCATGGGGCGGCACACACCGCAAGAGTGATGAGCAGAGAGAGGGAGATTCGGCACACGTCAGCACACATCCTGAAGAACACTCTCCGACACATAGAGCGGCGTGTCGCTGGTCACGCCCAGGGCGATGGCGTCGGAGGGTCTGGCGTCCACTTCGATCAAGCTGCCGTTCCGGCGGATGACAAGTTTGGCGAAGAAGGTGTGTTCCCGGAGATCGTGGATCACGATCTTCTCCAGCTCGGCGTCGAGGTCTTCGATGATGTTGGCCAGCAGATCATGCGTCATGGGTCGGGGCGACTCCACGCCGTTGACGCGACGGCGAATGGCCCATCCTTCATACAGGCCGACGACGATCGAGAACTGCCTCTCGCCGTCACGTTCGGCGAGGACGATGATCTGTTGATCGTCGTCGTCACGAATGATAATGCGAGCGAGGTCCATTCGGACGTCCATGTGGGCATTCCTCGAATTGGGTTCGGCACGCCGGCAAGCGAACGACTCCTTGTTAAGCGTATCGTCGCTCAATCCGAGTGTCAAATCGAGCGGCCCACCCGGATTCTCAACGCAGAAACCTGCGATCCATCTTCGCACCGTGCCCGCCCTCAGCAGGCTGCTCGCTACTCGTTACTCGTTACTGGCTACTTTAGCTGCGGCCGAAGGCCGCGCTCAGCGGTTGAAACCTCTTGGCCACGAAGGCTGCAAGACACAAAGAAACCGTAAACATTAGGTCGTTGCTTGCTGCTGCCGGGCGATCTACAATGGATGTGATGACCATCGACCTTTCCAACCAATTGGCAGAACGCCTCAGCCGACTCGCCGCACAGCAGGGACGTGACCCTGAGACGCTCGTCGAAGAGGCCGTCCGCCGCTACGTCGAGGACGCCGCCATCACCGACCTGAAACCGGCCGACGTCGCCAGGACTCAAGAGCAACTGGCCGGCGAGCTGACCAATCTGCCACCGTGGTCCTCGGAGCCCGGCTAACCGACGATGATCCAGTCGTCATGCCCCGGAATGATGCGATCGGCAATCTCGACCAGCTCCGCAACGGCCTGGACGGCCTGGGCCGCGTCGCTGTGTTGCTCGAAGGCTTGGCGGTGTGCGAAGTATTCCTTATTGATGATCGCATCCCCGGCCACCGCCGTTGTTCTCTCATCGTCGAGTATCAGCAGGCTTGCAGCGCCCGGCGTGACGCCCGGCGTCGGGAACAAGTGAATCTGTTCGGTGAGTTCGTCGGGCGCGGCCTGCACATTTTCAAGGAGCTTGATTTCCTGCTCGATCAGTTCCTCAACCGGCTCGCCGCGCGCCGTCGCGCCTGTGCAGGCGTCCTCCAGAAAGCGGCGCATGGCTTCGATCTCGTCTGCGTGCATCAGCCAGGTGGCGTGGCGAAACAAATCCAGCCCGCGGCGGTGGACCGGGCAAAAATTGGTCAGGAACACCGTGTCGATTTGCGACGGTTCCAGCCCGGTGCGCTCGTCGAGGCGCTGGCGGAGGATTTCCGGCGGCAGCGCGGGGTCGACGATGATCGATGTTTCGTCACTGCGAAGCAGCGTCGTCGTCGCGTGGGCCGGCCGCTGGGCGCTGGTCTCGTTCCAGAAGCGGTTGCGACTCAGCGTACCGACACTGATAATCTCAACGGATACCGGCATAATCGGGCTCCGGGTTCTCGAACGGTTTGCGGGCCAAGAGAAACGGCCTGTCTTGTGACACGTTGATGAGCAGCGCGATCAAAGCGAAATTGGCGATCAAGCTGCTCCCTCCCGAGCTGACAAAGGGCAGGTTCATGCCCGTGATCGGTGTCAAACCGATGGTCATGCCGATGTTAATCAGCGTCTGGGTGCCCAGCAAGGCCACCACACCCACGGCGAGCAGTCGCCCGAACGGATCATCGGTGCGCGCCGCGATTTCCAGACCCGCGACGACGATCACCACATAGCAGCCCAGCAAGCAGAGACACCCGACAAAGCCCCACTGCTCTCCAATGATCGCGAAGATGAAGTCATTTTCTCGAGCGGGCAGCAGGACCGCGTGGCGGACGTAGGCGCCGTTCCCCCAGCCCTGGCCGGCCCAGCCGCCGTTGCCCAGAGCGCCGAGCGAGCCAGTGAGTTGGTAACCGGCCCCGCGCTCCCAGCGGCGCGCGGAGGACTTGCCCTCCGGGCACAGCCATTTCCAGCTGTCAGGCGAGTTCTTCACGCGCTGCCGGACCGAGTCATATTGCAGCACAAGCCCGGCAATCCGCTCTTTCTGATAGTCCTGCATTCTGCTCCAAAAGAGGGGCAGGCAGCAGACGGCAAGGAGCGCAACCACGGCGAAGTGCCGAAGACGTGCGCCGGCTGCGAAGAGCATGACGAACAATACGGGCATGAGCAACAGCGCGGTGCCCAGGTCCGGCTGAAGCAGAACGAGCATCACGGGAACGACCGTGAGCACAAAGGGGCCGATCAAGGTCTTGAATCGCCGGACATCCTCTTTGTGCCGTAAGTACCAAGCCAATCCAATGATGAAAGCTACTTTCATAATCTCAGAAGGCTGAACGCTGAAGCCCGGCAGCGAGATCCAGCGATACGTGCCGTTGATCGGGCGGATCATCGGCAAGCCGTGAAAGACCCGGGCCAGCACCATGAGTGCGAGCAGGAAGAGGCCGAATCCGAACAGGGCGTAGGCGAAGCGCCCGAGTCGCTGGTAGCCGACGGCCAGAACCGCCGCGCCCGCCGCGAGTGAGGCAATGACGAAGACGACTTGCTTCAATGCCGCGGCGCCGGCCGAGCCTTCAACGGCGATGATGCACAGCAGGCCGACGACACACAGGCACATCGACGCGGCGAAGATCGCGATCCCGGGCCAAGTTAAGTCGTAGATCGGGCGTTTCATCGATCCCTCATGGCCAGAGGATGTGGACCGGTCACATAGCGAGGAAAGTCGTCGATAATCATTTCGGCTACATCGCGGCACAGGGGGCCTGAGGATCTGCCGCCGCTGCCTCCGAACTCCAAGAGTACTGCAATGGCGATGCGGGCCTGAGCATTCCAGTCGGGCCGGCCGTCGGCGTCCTTGGGTTGAAGAAACGCCACAAACCATGCGTGGGAATGTTGCCGGTCTTTGGAGACCTCTGCCGGCCAGTGTGCCGCAGGCGTGGCGCGGATTATGGAGTCCCGCAATTCCGCTCGGATTTGTGCGGCTTGATCGCGTGGGACTGTCTCCTCAGGCATCATTTGCCTCACGAATTCGTCGCGCGCGAAGCGGCCATTGTTGGCGGAAACAGTTTTCGAGCGCTCGCCGTCTCCGTCACGATAGTCGACACGGTATTTGGTGATCCAGCGTGTCGTTTGAGCGCTGCCGCTCTTTCCGCACAGCGCGTACTGTGACTGTTCCAGCTTCGCGAATGAAGTCGCGGTACCGCCCGGGACATTGACCACTTGATACATGCCCCGGCGAACAATCCGCCAGACAGATTCTTCGACGGGCAGACTCATCGGCGGCGCGTTTTGCTCATTCTTCAGGAGGCTCACCAGCCCGTGAAGGCCGCTGGCGTAGGTGGCGACGAGGTTGGCCGCCTGCAGCGGTGTGACTTGCATTTCTCCCTGGCCGATGGCGTAGTTCCGCGGGTCGCTCAGTTGAGCCGACCGCTTCTTATGAACCCAAAGGTAGTGCGGGCTGGGCGCGATGCCGTACTCTTCTTCACCCAAGCCGATGCCGGTAGTATCGCCTAGCCCGAAACGATCCATCCACTCCGACATGCGCTGCAGACCCTCCGCGCCGCCACCCTGCTTCCAAAACAAGTCTCCGAGATGGAAACAAAAGACATTGCAACTGCGTTTGATGGCCTCTTCGCTGTTGATCAG
>JADFJZ010000086.1 GCA_022565195.1 Planctomycetota bacterium
TCCTTCGCCGGGCAGTGTCTCGAAGGCTGGAAAGATCTCCACCGCGGCGCCCACGATCTCCATGTCGTCGCGGGCTTCATCCGCCTGCTCCAAATGGGCGGTGACAAACAAGTGTGGGCGATTGAGCTGTTTGGCCAGCAGCGCGGGAACGATCGGCGCAGACGCTCCCCACAGTCCCTCAGCCGCACAGACCCCACCGCGCTCGCGCAGCCGGGAAACCAACTCTTGAAAGACTTGATCTCCGGTGACGGTACGAATCACCATTTCACGACATGTATGATAATGAACTCAAGGTGACTTGGAAAGACGCGATGTGCCCCGCCTTTGGCTTGCCGTTTAGCAGCCTTCCCGAAGCAGATTGGGCTCACGAGTTCCTGCGAATCGCTCAGGCGCTTTTCCCGATCATGACCAGAGACAGGCCGATCGGCGGCCGGGCGATTTGGTCCATCATCCCGAGCAAGGGCACACCACGGTCGGCCCGTGCGGCCGATCGGTCCGAAATGCGATCACGACGGAGTACGCGGCCCATCCACCACCACGCCAGCAGACCCGGAAGATTCAAATAGAAATGACGCGTGACCTGCAAGCCGGCCTGCTCAAAGGCGTCGGCCAATACGCGGCGGCTGTAGCGCCGCAGGCGACCCTGAGAGCGATCCAGACGCCCGAACAACGCCGGACCCGCCGAAGCCACCACGATCAAATGGCCCGCATCGGCCAGCAACTCACCCATGATCTCGAGGGCTGTGATGTCATAGCGAATGTGCTCCAGCAGGTTGAAGGCCAGCACGGAGTCGTAGGCGCCCGCCGGCACTTCGTCGTTCGGGCAATCGTCCAGCTTGCAGCACACATGGCTGATGTTGATTTGATAGGCCAGGCGCTGCACAGCCGAAATGTGCAGAGCGCCCTCGGGTTCCACTGCGGTCACATCGGGAAAGCCCGCCAGAAACTGCGTGAAGCGCCCCGCCCCGCTGCCGACTTCGCAGATCGAGCCCTTGAGGAACGGGCGAATCTGAGCAAAGACGTAGCGGGCGTACCGCGGCATCGGCTCTCGCAGCAAATCTACCCGGCCGGCGATAAGCTCAGGCGGACAGCGCGAAAGAGAATCGGATGTGGTCTCAAAACTCGACATGTTCCCCCGGTTCGATCGTAACGGACAATGGGCCTCAGCCGGTTTTCGTCCGGCAGGGGCAGTCACTTATTATAGGCAAGTGAAGAGGCGTCCCGCTCACGCTACGGCGAGAGCGGAACGGTGCTCGATGATTGGAAAACCGGTCAGCCGGCGCTGGTGATGGCATTGAGCCGCCGCTGCATGCGTGATTTTCGTCGGGCGCCCTGGTTCTTGTGCATCACGCCCTTGGCGCAGGTCTGGTCGATTCGCTTGGTCAGTTTCTTGAATTCCGCTTCGGCGGCGGCTGTATCTTTGGCGACAACAGCGTCCGTAAAGAGGCGCGTCTGAGCTTTCAGGAAGCCCGAACGAATCTTGTTAATCGCGCGCCTTGTCGCATTCTGCCGGATTCTCTTCTTCGAAGATAGCGAGTGTGCCACAGTCAACAGTCTCCAGAGTATTGAGCGATCATTCTCCGTTTGGTAGTCCGCGCGGGCTCCCGACAAGTCGGGTTTCCTATTGCCCGCGGCTCGTTGGACCCCCGCACGGAAAATAGTCTAGCATCACTCTTCCAGGGCTTCAAGGCGCCGGCGGACGTCCCTGTAGTTGTAATCCCACTGAATGACCTGCCCGAAGGCCTTGGCTGCGTCCTCCGGCTTGCCGGCGGCCTCGCAGGCCCGTCCCAGCCAATAATAGAGCGATTTGCCCAGTTCGTCCCCGATCAATTCGTGCTCCCCAATGGCCTGATTCAGGGAGGTGATGGCCTGAGCGTGCAGGCCCTTTTCAAGGAAGCATCGGCCGATCAAGAGCATACACGCCGTGCGGTTCTTGGGGTCGTTGCGGGCCTCCTGCAGCATGGGAATCGCCTGGTCATAACTGCGGGCCTGCACCAGCCGCTTGCCCAGCTCGAATTTGATCTTGTTGTCGGTCGGGTACTTGTCCGCACGCTCCTTGAATACCTTGAGTTCGAATTTCAACATCTCGATCTTCGCCTGCCGCGCCCCCTGCTTGTCGCCGGCGGCGACCGCCTGGCGGATCCGGCGGCGGAACAGTTTCGTCCGAATTTCGTCGCTGCGCACCTTGTAGCTGTAGTTGTCCCCGGACGCGAACTCGTCGTCCAACAGTTTGATGGCTTCTTCTTCACGTTCCGGCGTTTCGTCGCGGCACAGCAAATCGACGAGGTGGATCAGCTTGGCGGTCACGGCTGGATTGGCCCGCCAGCCTTCGCGGGCGTCGTTGATCAACTCTTCCAGGCGCGCCCCATCCATGACCATGCGTTCGCGGTCGTGAATATCTCTCTGGGCATCGGAGTCCTTGATACTGCCTCGGAAATCCTCGCCGGAGCCGTACTTGCCTTTGATGATGGTCACTTTGGTGGTGAGGTCTTTGAGTTCCGTGCGATACGGCGAATTCAGCCCGCCGAGTTGGTTGAGCACTTGAAGTACGGTCAGCCCGCCTTCAAAGAACGCAATGGCGCGCTTCAAGTCGCCGCGCCGTTCGCAGCGGTTGCCGGCATCGTCATAGGATTTGTGCAGCAAGACAAACGGATCCTTGGACAGCTTCTTGGCGTTCTTGGCTGCGTCAAAATAGATCGGGGCGATGAACAGCAGCGTCTCTTCGTATCCGCCGCGCGCCGCATTCTTGACGATTCCGCCGATGTACGACATTTGGGTCGGATCGCGCGACCACCTCCATTCGGCATTGAGCAGAGCCTGCAAGGGATCTTTGCCGGTCATGGGGTGCTTCATTTCTTCGATCTTACTCGGCTTCTTGCCGCCGATGTCGCGGCGGGCGTAGGCAGCGCCGCGCAGCGGCAGGTGGGCCTCCTCGACGGCTTCGGGCCAGAACTTCAGCCCCGTAAGGAAGCACTCGATGGCGTACTCATAATTGCGGTCTTCGATGAGCTTGTTGGCTTGCTTGAACCACTTGCGCGCCGAGACGATGTCTTTCTCGCTGAAGATCGGCGGTTCGTCGTCCGGAGACGTCGCACCCTCGGCGGCATCGGCACCGGTGGTCGGCCGGCCCCCGTCGCCGTCCTTTGCCCCTTTGCCCTTTTTGCGACCACCAAAAAAACCCATACGACCACCGCTCAAACGCCCTATCGAATCAACAAGTCACGATCATATCGGGAATGTCCGCGAGAGGGACTCAACTCGTCAGGATGACCCTGACAAATCATAGCCAAGTCATGGTAGCAGATCGAGTTGCAGCGTCAATTTTGCGCAATGGCCGTTGCGTGCCGCGTCGATCTGCACGATCATTCCGATAATAATGAATCCCTCGCAAGGTCTTCCCATGGCTGGTGAAAACAATGCAAACCCGGACCCCGTGCCGCTCACCGGCGCCCCGCTGACCGCCGCGCAAGTCACGCCGGCGGACATCAAGTTGAGTCTGACGGCTCAGACGCTGGCCATCGATTGGCAGGACGGGCACCGCAGCGAGTTTGAGCTGGGCCGGCTGCGCCGCGTGTGTCCCTGTGCCACTTGCCGCAAAGAGCGCGACACTCCGCCGACCAGCCTCCGAATTTTGAATCTCCCGGCGGGCGGGGGCAAAATCGAAGTGATCGATGCGGAACTCATGGGTCATTATGCGATCAACCTGAAATGGTCCGACGGCCATAATAGCGGGATTTACGATTACAAATTCCTGCGCGCCCTCGATGCCGAGCCAACGTGACGACGAGTGCGTTTCGGAGAAGAATCGACACGAAGAAAAAGGGCTTTACACATCGTCGTCCGAGTCGGCTTGGCTTGCGATTTTCTGGCCGCGGATGAACAGCCCGAGACGCCGCAGGCCTTGCCGCAGGAACACGAAGCCCATGTATCCGAGAATGCCCGCAAACAGCAGGCACCACAGATCAAACCGGCGAACCAGACCGGCGACCAGCCAGAGAGCCAATCCGCCACCGGCCAGCCCGGCCGCAAGATCCATGGCGGGGAACTTGGCGGCATGGGGAACGAAGATACCCTCTGTCTTGATGCCGCGCACGCTGTAGCAACTGTCGCACTCCGGACAGCAACCGACGAACGGCAGCCCTCGCAATTGGTATCCGCATTCGTCGCAGATGGCCGACTTGGTCATCAAGTGCGGACCCTCTTGCTCCTGCAACATATGCTCCAAATGCTCAGGTTCGAGGGCCATACTCACAGTATACCCGCCGCCCCACGTCCGCTGCCAGCACTTGTACAAAGCCGTGGCCTTCACGCCGCGGCGGGTGACCTACGGACGGTCCGGCCCCTGGATGACCGGCTCGTGAAGAGCCTCAGCGGCCGGAAACACGGCATTTCCTCCGAAGGCGCTGCACAACATTCCGCGATCGGCTATAATACAACCGTCATTCATTTTCAACGAAAGGACTGCCAAATGGCCCTGCAAGTGCTGCGTCGAATCTGTGCTGTCGTCCTCGCTTCCCTCATTCTGCCGACCATGACACAGGCCCAGGCTCCGCCGAATCGGACGGATGAAGCGGCGCCGTCGCCCGAGAACCGGCGCGGACGTGACGACGATCGCCAGCGCTGGCGCGAGCGCAGGGAACGAATGGCCTTCGCCACCCCGGAGGAGCAGCGCGAGATGCGCCTCGACTGGCGGGTCTCCATGTTCACGCGCACATACGAACTGAGCAAAGAACAGCAGGGTGAAGTCCGCGCCGAACTGAAGCGAATGAACGACGAACGCCGCGAATCCCTCGGGCCCGACGCCGAGAAGCTCGATCGCCTGCGGGAGGAAATGCGGGAGTATTGGCGCGAGCGCATGGGCAGCGACGACAACGACGGCCGCCGCGCCTGGCGCGGCATGATGGATGATGAGGAGTTCGCGAAACTCAGGGAGCAAATGCGCTCCCTGCGTGAGCGGACTTCGTTTAATTGGCAGGAAAGTAACGAGCGCATCGAAAAGCTGCTCCCAGCCGAGCAAGTTGAGGCGGGCCGCAAGCGTCGCGAAGAAATGATGACCCGCTGGACGGAGCGCCGTGAAAACGGCGAGCGCGGGGGCCGCTGGGGCAACGGCGATTCGCCTGGCGGATGGGGCGAGCGCTGGCGCGACCGAAGACGAGAGCGCCAGGCGCGCATCACGCCGCCCGTGGACTCGTGGGATGAGTTCACCCGGAACTTCATCGAGAAGTACGGCTTCGATTCGGCCCAGAGCAGCACCGCAGGCGCCATTCTCAAGGACGTCAAGGGGCAGGCCACGACCATCCAAAGGAAACAGCAGGACGCCCGCGCGAGCCTCGAAACTGTCAAAGACCGGAGCGAAAGAGCACAGCGGGCTGCCGAACTCGACGAACCCATAAGCGCCCTGTTCACCGAACTCAAGACGCGACTCGAAATCCTGGTCACCGAACGCCAGCGCCGCCAAGCCGGCGAAAAGTAGGGCGGGGCTGGAGCCACCCTACATCACCGCCAGCGCTTGTACTAAGCCGTGGCCTTCAGGCCACGGACTGCCGCGGTGATCTACGCACGGTCCGGACCCTGAAGGGCCCGGCTCAACATGCAGGTGGGTCTCGACCCACCCTACATTTGCAAATCATGGACAGTGCGTGTCGCGAATCTACTCGATCCGCAGCAGCACCGAATCCGGGTTGTTTGGGTTGATCGGCCCGAAGCGTTCACATAAGTAGGCAGCCAAGGCGCGAAAGTCAGGGCCGTCGCCCGGGTCCGCGTCGCGCAACTCCCGGGCCCGTCTAAAGCGCAGAGTGATCAGTTTGGGCGGGTCAGCCTTGAAGGAAGCCAGCACGTCGTCCACCATGTACTGCCCACGACGGCCAAGTTGGCCGACGTTGATCATACTGTGAAACCGCGCGCCGCAGGAACGGCCGGTGGCCCAATAGACGTGCGGCAGGTAGCGCCACAAGAAGATGCGGTCGTCTTCTTCGGTGATCGAATTGACAAAGTCCACCATCGTTTCGTCGCCGAACGGATCCGGCTGCTCCAGGCGCATGTACACCGCGTTGTTCAACTGGATAATCTGGTGTTTCAGGGGCGCAAAGCCCATGTACGCAAACCACACCACGGCCACATATCGAAGCGCGAAGGGCGGCAGCCGCGCGTGGTCGGCCCGCTGATGGATGAGCAATTCGATCGACATCGTTGCGAGCAACAGCAGCGGACTGAGGGCGGGGAGCACGTAGTGGTAGGCCTTGTTCGGACCGGTAAATGCAATGAAGCCGGCGGCCAGGAACCACACCGTGAGCAGGATCGGAATTCCCGCGGCGTCCCAGGCGCCAGCCTGCTCCCCGTTCGCCGGGTTGCGCCGCAGGCAGCGCGCAAATGCATATGCCACGGCTGCGAGGGCAAGGATCAGCGGCAGCGCCAGAATCTCGATATGCTCCGACATTCCGAACAGCGTCGGCCTGGGCATGCCGCCGTGCTTGGCAGCGCTGAAGCGAAAT